>NZ_DAOKZA010000013.1:37644-95453 GCF_035325925.1 Azohydromonas sp.
CGGTCGAAGACCGGTGGCGGGGGACATGGAGGGCAAGGGCACCCGCCGGCCTCGGCCTGCGCGACCGTGGCACGCCCATGCAAAGCCGACGTTCAAGGTCAGCAACGGACCGCTACCCCGACCACGCGCCGATGCGACGGACGACGCCGGCTGCTCACGCGCCGCCGTGCACGCGGCGGTAGTCGCTCGGCGCCATGCCGGTGGCGGCGCGGAAGACGCGGCTGAAGTGGGCCAGGCTCGTGAAACCACGGTCGAGCGCGATGTCGGTGATCGAGCGTTGGGCCAGCCGCGGATCGGCCAGGTCGGCGCGGCAGGCATCGAGCCGCTGCGCGAGCACATGGCCGGCCACGCCGTCGGGCTCGTCGGCAAAGGCGTTGTAGAGCTGCCGTCGCGACACGTTCAGCGCGCTGGCGATCGCGTCGACCGACAGCTGCGGGTCGCCGAGCCGCTGTGAGACGTGGTGCTTGATGCGCTCGCGCAGCGTCAGGCGCTGCGTCGCGGCAGTGCCGCGGTCGGCGAGGTCCAGCAGGGCCAGGTGCACGCAGTGCGTGATCAGTTCGCCGACGCCACGCGCGGCCTGCGGGCCGACACCAGGCAGTTGGCGGTACGCGTTGCGCATCGTCTGCAGCGCCAGCCGCGACGCGGCGGCGTCGCCGAGCGGGCGCGCGCACAGCTCGGCCAGCGGCAACCCGCGCTCGACGAGCCGCGCCTTCGGCACCATCACGATCAGGTGCTCGACGCGCACCGGGTTGTCGACGGCGTAGGTCTCGGTGGTGTCGTACAGGCTCCACTGGCCGGGCCCGACCCACGCACGGCGCCCCTGCTGCTCGACCCCGGCGCGCCCCTGCAGCGGGGCGACGATCTTGACGTAGCCGGCATCGGCGCGCCGCACCAGCGTGCGCGAACGCAGGACGCGGTGGCGGTTGGCGGCCAGGCGCGTGAGCACGACCTCGCCGGCCTGGGTGGTCGTCAGGCGGCCATCGAACTGCGTGTCGCCGTACAGGTCCGACTCGAGGCCGCCGAACAGGCGGTGGATCCAGTCGGCCCAGAACGCGACGCGCTCGCGCGGCGACACCTGGTCGGTCGTCATCAGCGCGGAAGCGGTGGTCATCGCGACACCCACGGGTCGTGGCGGATGCGGGATTATCGGGGGCCGCGTTCGCCCCCGCCGGCCCGCCCGGCGCCGCACGACCTAGGGAAAGTCCGAGGCAGCCGTGCACGAATCGTCAAGTCCCATTGCACGCCCGGGCAAGCGCGGTCGCGACCGGCCGCCTAGCATTGCGCAGCTGCCGGGTGACCGCAGCCCGCCGACGACGCAGGAGACATGCCATGAGCCACGACACCCGTTCCCCCGACCGTTCGCCCGGCATCAGCCGCCGCCGCGCCACGCAGGCGCTCGCCGCCGGCGCCGCCGTCCTGTCCGCCCCGATGCTGTCGCTCGCGCAGGCGCAGCCGGTGCGCGTGGGCTACGCGATGGCGCGCACCGGCCCCTGGACCGGCGGCGCGCAGGTCAGCCAGGAGCCGAACTACATCCTGTGGGCCGAGCAGCAGAATGCCGCCGGCGGCCTGAACGTGGCTGGCGCGAAGCGCCGCATCGAGCTGATCAGCAGCGACGACCGCAGCGACATCGAGACCTGCGTGCGCACCTACGAGAAGCTGATGGGCAGCGACAAGGTCGACCTCGTGCTGCCGCCCTGGGGCAGCAACGCCAACTTCGCCGTCGCCCCGCTGGCCAACCGCATGGGCTACCCCTTCCTGGCGCCGACCGCGCTGAGCCGGCGGCTGGTGGAGATGAAGCTGCCGTACTTCTTCCTGATGCTGCAGCAGCCGGCGCCGATGACCAATGCGCTGGTCGACATGCTCAAGGGCCAGGGCGTCAAGTCGATGGCCGTGATCTACGTCGACGACCTGTTCGGGCTGGAGAACTATGCCGCGCTGAAGGTGGCGCTGCAGGGCTCGGGCATCAACCTGGTCGAGGACAAGAGCTACCCCGGCGGCGTCAAGGACCTGTCGCCGGTGCTGCGCTCGATCAAGGACAAGAACCCCGACGCCTTCGTCGGCTTCACCTACCCGCCGGACACCATCCTGGCCAGCCGCCAGGCCAAGGAGATCGGCTTCAACCCGAAGTACTTCTACGCCTCGGTGGGCACCGCGTTCCAGCTCTACCGCAACGTGATGAAGGAAGGTGCCGAAGGCGTGCTGGGCATGGGCTCGTGGAACAGCAAGACGAGCCCGGCTGCCAAGGCCTATTTCGACGCGCACACCAAGCGTTTCGAGGGCAAGGAGCCCGACCGCTGGGCCAGCGGCGCCTGCTGGGCCGCGCTGGAGATCCTGACCGCCGCTGTCGGCCGCCACGGCCTGGACCGCAAGGCGATCCGCGACTACGTGGCCGGCAACGAGCACAACACCATCCTGGGCAAGATCAGGTTCAACGGCAGCGAGAACGTCGGCACGCCGGGCAGCGTCAGCCAGTGGCAGAAGGGCGAGTTCGAGGTCGTGTGGCCGAAGGCGGTGGCCACCGCGCCGCTGGTCGCGCCCAAGCCGGCGTGGGCGTGATCGGGACAGGAGACCGTCCCTGCGGACGGTCTCCTGCCTGATCACGGGCCGGACGCGCCTCGCGCGTCCGGCCAGGGTCTTCCGTTGTCCGCCTCCTCATGTCCTTCGGCGCCTGGCTCGAACTGATCGCTTCCGGGGTCATCACCGGCAGCATCTATGCGCTGGTCGCGCTCGGGCTCAACCTGCAGTACGGGCTGATGCGCATCCTGAACATCGCCCATGGCGAGTTCCTGATGCTCGGCGCCTTCGTGACCTGGGTCGCGACGACGTCGCTGGGCTGGTCGCCGCTGGCGATGATCCCGCTGTCGTTCGCGCTGACGATGGCGCTGGGCCTGGTGATCCACCGCCTGTGGTTCAAGCGCCTGACCGACACCTCGCCCAACGTCGATGTGTTCGAGGCGCGCGCGCTGATGGTCAGCTTCGGCCTGATGTTCCTGGTGCAGAACTTCGCGTCCTGGGTGTGGGGCGGCGAGCTGCGCGGCTACGACTACCTGACCGGCCCGGTCGCCATCGGCGGCGCGCAGTTCGCGGCCAACAAGCTGCTGGTGCTGGCGCTGTCGCTGGTCTTCGCGGCGGCGCTGATCGTGCTGTTGCGCACCACGCTGTACGGCAAGGGCGTGCGCGCGCTGATGCAGTCGCCCACCGGGGCGCAACTGGTGGGCATCGACACGAAGACGCTGCACCCGCTGATGTTCGGCATCGGCCTGGGGCTGTCGGGCGTCGCCGGCTGCCTGCTGTCGATGACCTACACCATCGCGCCGGCGATGGGTGAGCCGTACACGGTGACGGCGCTGATCGTCATCACGCTGGGCGGCTTCGGCAGCATGGGCGGCGCGCTGGCCGGTGGCCTGCTGCTGGGCGTGGTGGAGGCGATCGGCATGCACTACACGAGCCCGTCGCTGAAGTCGCTGCTGTCGTACAGCGTCTTCATCGCCGTGCTGCTGCTGCGGCCCAACGGCTTGTTCCACCGCAAGAGATGACCGACCGGCAACTGCAAGCGCGCGACTGGCTGGTGCTGTTCGGCCTGACCGGTTGGGCGTTGTCGCTGCCCTACTACGGCAGCGAATTCGCCGTCTCGATGGCGCTGAGCTGCCTGATGTACATCGCGCTGGCGACCAGCTGGAGCCTGTTCTGCGGCAGCACGCGCTACCTGTCGCTGGCCACTGCGGCGTTCTTCGGCATCGGCGCCTACACCAGCGCGCTGACGATGGAAGGCCAAGGCTGGACGCTGGCCATCGTCTACGGCGCCGGCGTCGCGACGGCGGTGGCCGTCGTGATGGGCGCGCTGGTGCTGCACCTGCGCGGCACCTACTTCGCGGTGCTGACCTTCGGCATGACGGAGCTGATCCGCCATGCGATCACGACCTGGGAGAAGCAGGTCACCGGCACCGTGGGCCGCGTGCTGGCGGTGGTGCCCGAGCGCGACACCGTCTACCTGACCGTGCTGCTGCTGGCGGTGCTGGCGGTGGCCACCTCCATCGTCGTGCGGCGCACGCGCTTCGGGCTCGCGATGCGCGGCATCGGCAGCGACGAGCAGCGCGCGCAGACGCTGGGCGTGGATACGCGCCTGGTCAAGATCGCCGGCTTCGCGCTGACCGCCGCGTTCGCCGGCGCGATGGGCGCGGCGATGAGCGTGCGCTGGACCTACATCGACCCGACCACGGTCTTCAACCCCTTCATCGGCTTCCAGACCGTGCTGATCGCGCTGATCGGCGGCGCGGCCACGCTGTGGGGACCGCTGATCGCGGCCATCGTCTTCAGCCTGCTGGCCGAGACGCTGCGCCTGCAGCTGCCGCAGCTGTACATGATGACGCTGGGGCTGCTGCTGATCCTGTCGGTGCTGTACCTGCCGGGTGGTCTGGCGTCGCTGCGCTGGGACACGTTCAAGGGCTGGTGGAACGACACCCGGGCCTGGTGGAAGGAGAAGCGCTACGAATGGAGCGGCGACAAGGCGCGCGACGAGCGGCGCGAGAAGGAGCGGCGCGTTGTCCTCTGAGCCGCACCTGAGCCACACGCGCCCCGACGGCACGCCGCACGACCCGCGCGTGCCGCTGCTGCTGGACGCGCACGAGGTCACGGTGCGCTTCGGCGGGCTGGTCGCGGTGGACGCGGTGAGCGCGCAGTTCCGCGCCGGCGAGCTGGTCGGCATCATCGGCCCCAACGGCGCCGGCAAGACGACCTTCTTCAACGCCATCTCGGGCGTGCAGATGCCGACCTCCGGCCGGCTGGTGGCCGGCGGGCGCAACCTCACCGGGCGCAAGCCGCATCGCTTCGCGGCGCATGGCGTGGCACGCACCTTCCAGACGCCGCGCACCTTCGCCGAGATGCGCGTGCGCGACAACATCGAGTTCGGCCTCAAGTTTGCCGGCCGGCGCCCGCGCAAGTATGTCTTCTGGGGCGACGAGGTATCCGTGCCCTGGGCGCTGCGCACGCCCCAGAGCATCCTGAAGCTGATCGGGCTCGATACGCTGGCCGACCTGCCGGCCGCGGCCATCACGCCCAGCCAGCAGCGGCTGCTGGAGATCGGCATGGCGCTGGCGACGCGCCCGAAGCTGCTGCTGCTGGACGAGGTGGCCGCCGGCCTGACCGAGGGCGAGATCGAGGACATGGCGCGGCTGATCCGCCGCATGCGCGACGAGCTGGACCTGACCGTGATCTGGATCGAGCACGCGGTGACGGTGCTGCTGCGCCACGTGGAGCGCGTGATCGTGCTGCACCAGGGGCGCAAGATCGCCGATGGCCCGCCGGCCGAGGTGGTGCGCGACCGCGAGGTGATCGAGGCCTACCTGGGCGACGAGATGATGGAAGAGCCGACCGAGGCGACGCCATGATGTGGTGGCGCCCGGAACCCTTCACGCTCGGCGGCACCGGCCGCGCGCACCTGAAGGTGCAGGGCCTGTCCGCCGGCTACGGCCCCTTCCTCGTGCTGCGCGACCTGACGCTCGAAGCCAGGCCCGGCCTCACGGTGATCCTCGGCCCCAACGGTGCCGGCAAGACGACGCTGCTCAAGGCGCTGGCCGGGCTGATCCCGCGCCGGGGCATCGTCACGCTGGACGGCGAGGACCTGCCCGAGAAGACGCACGAGATCGTGCGCGACGGCGTCGCGCTCGTCGCCGAGGGCCGGCAGCTGTTCCCGCAGATGACGGTGACCGAGAACCTCGAGCTCGGCGGCTGGCTGGTCCCCAAATCCGAACGCGCACGCCGCATCGACGAGGCCTTCGGCAACTTCCCCAAGCTGCGCGAGCGCGCGAACCAGCTCGCCGGCACGATGAGCGGCGGCGAGCAGCAGATGGTGGCCGTGGCGCGCGCGATGGTCAGCCATCCGCGCCTGCTGATGCTCGACGAGCCTTCGCTGGGCCTGGCGCCGAAGATGGTCGACGAGCTGCTGGCCATCGCGCGGCGCATCGCCGACGCCGGCACCACGGTGCTGATGGTCGAGCAGAACGTCAAGAAGGCGCTGGCCGTGGCCGACCGCGGCTACGTGCTGGAGCGTGGCGTGCTCGTGGCCAGCGGCCAGGCGAAGCTGCTGGCGCGCTCCAGCGTCGTGCGCGAGGCCTACCTCGGCGCCGCCGCTTCCGACACCACCACCGCCGCCGACGCGGCACATCGGCGCCGCGCCGCGGCGACCGCCTGACCCAAGGAGAGCCCCATGTCCGACCTGTCGATGCTCATCAACGGCCTGAAGGTGACGGCCGAGAAGAACGCCACGTTCGAACGCCGCAACCCGCTCGACGGCACGGTGGCCACGCGCGCGCCGGCCTGCACGCCGGCCGATGCGGTGATGGCCGTCGAGGCCGCCGCCGAGGCCTTCAAGACCTGGAGCGAGACCGGGCCCGGCGCGCGCCGCGCGCTGCTGCTCAAGGCCGCCGACGCGCTGGAGGCCAAGACGCCGCAGTTCGTCGAGGCGGTGCCCGCCGAGACCGGCGCCACCGGCATGTGGGCCGGCTTCAACGTCTTCCTGGCCGCCGGCATGATCCGCGAGGCCGCGGCGCTGACGACGCAGGTCGCCGGCGAGGTGATCCCGTCGGACGTGCCGGGCAGCCTGGCGATGGGCGTGCGCCAGCCCGCGGGCGTGGTGCTCGGCATCGCACCCTGGAATGCGCCGGTCATCCTGGGCGTGCGCGCGATCGCCACGCCGCTGGCCTGCGGCAACACCGTGATCCTGAAGGGCAGCGAGAACTGCCCGCGCACGCACGCGCTGATCGTCGAGGCCTTCCAGGACGCGGGCTTCCCGCCCGGCGTCGTCAACTACATCACCAACGCCCCGGCCGACGCCGGCGCGGTGGTCGAGGCGATGGTCGCGCACCCGGCGGTGCGCCGCGTCAACTTCACCGGCAGCACGCGCGTGGGCAGGATCATCGCGATGACCTGCGCGAAGTACCTCAAGCCGGTGGTGCTGGAGCTCGGCGGCAAGGCGCCGATGGTGGTGCTGGACGACGCCGACCTCGACGACGCGGTCAACGCCGCGGCCTTCGGCTGCTTCGCCAACAGCGGCCAGATCTGCATGTCCACCGAGCGGCTGATCGTCGACCGGAAGATCGCCGACGAGTTCGTCAAGAAGTTCGCCGACAAGGCCAGGAGCCTGCCGCTGGGGGACCCGCGCAAGCCCGAGCCCGTCGTGCTCGGCTCGGTGATCGGCATGCCCACCGTCGAACACTGCAACGCGCTGATCGACGACGCGCTGGCCAAGGGCGCCAAGCTGGTGTGCGGCGGCAAGGCCGAGACCACGCTGATGCCGGCCACGCTGCTCGACCACGTGACGCCGGCGATGCGCATCTACCACGAGGAGACCTTCGGCCCGGTCAAGGCGATCGTGCGCGTGAACGGCATCGAGGAGGCGGTGGACTGCGCCAACGACAACGAGTACGGGCTGTCGGCGGCCGTGTTCGGGCGCGACATCGCACGCGCGTTCAACGTCGCGCGCAAAATCGACTCGGGCATCTGCCACGTCAACGGTCCGACGGTGCACGACGAGGCACAGATGCCGTTCGGCGGCGTCAAGGGTTCGGGCATCGGCCGCTTCGGCGGCAGGGCCGGCATCGCCGAGTTCACCGAGCTGCGCTGGATCACGGTGCAGACCACGCCGCGACACTATCCGTTCTGATACCACCCCCGGGGCGCCTTCGGCGCCTCGCGCCGCAGGAGGGCGACTCGATGCAACAACGCGAACCGCAACCCCCCGATGAGCGCTGCTGACGCCTCCCCGCCGCCGACTGCGAAAGCGCGGCCGTCCAAGCCGGCCGAACTGCCCGATCCGCGGCACGCAGCGCGGCTGCCGCCGGGCATCGACGCGAAGGCGCTGGCGCGCATCCGCCACGCGCTGCACCACCTGCCGCAGGTCGTGCGGCCGGCCGACTTCCTGGTCGACCCCGGCACCGACCCCGAAGCGCACCTCGACGCGCTCGGCCTGGTGATGCTGCAGAAGCCGGTGGCCGGCCAGCGGCCGAGCCGCTGGATCGCGCCGCAGGACATCGAGCCGGCACTCGCGCACCTGCAGGCCGTCGGCGGCGGCGCCGACGCGCGGCCGCGCATGCTCGAGCGCTTCGCCGCGCTCGAGGCGCTCGCGGTGACGCGCCGCGCCGGCCGCTGGACGCGGCTGATCCGCCACACGCTGACGCTGTCCGAGCCGGGCTGGAAGCTGCCGATCTACCACCGCGTGCCGGTACCGCACGACGCGGTGTGGGCCTTCTTCCGCGACGGCGACACCGCGGCGCTGCAGGCGGCGATGGGCCCTCCGGCGCAGCACCCGCAGGCCACACAGGTGACGGCGCACGTCGAGTCGCTGGTCGCCGCCGCGCGCGCGGCCGCGCCGCAGCACCTGGCGTCGCTGCTGCCGCGGCTGCAGGCCGAATGCGCGTCGCCACTGCCGCTGGACGAACTGCTGGCCGCCTGCACGCGCGCCGAACGGCGCTGGGCGCAGCAGGCGGCCGAGCTCGACGCGCTCGACGGCCTGGCGGGCGAGCTCGCCTTCCAGGGCTACCCGGCGACCTTCCCGAAGGCGCGCGCGCTCGACCGCCGCGTGCGCCTGTTCGTCGGCCCGCCCAACAGCGGCAAGACGCACGCCGCGTTCGAGCGGCTGGCGCAGGCGCTGGACGGGGCGTACCTCGCGCCGCTGCGCCTGCTCGCGCTGGAGGGCCGCGACCGGCTGGTGGGACGCGGCGTGCCCTGCTCGCTGCTGACCGGCGAGGAGAACGTGCCGGCGCCCGGCGCACGCGTGGTCTCGAGCACGATCGAGATGATGAACACGCAGCGCGAGATCGACGTCGCCGTCATCGACGAGGCGCAGATGATCTTCGACGCCTCGCGCGGCTGGGCCTGGACGCAGGCCATCGTCGCGGTGCCGGCGCGCGAGGTCATCGTGATCTGCTCGGCCTTCGCGGTGCCCGCCATCGAGCGCCTGTTCGGCCTGTGCGGCGAGCGCTGCGAGGTGCAGCACTTCGAGCGCAAGCAGCACGTGCAGCTGCTGCCGCGCCCGGTGCCGCTGGAGCAGCTGGCGCTGGGCGACGCGGTGGTCGCCTTCAGCCGGCGCGACGTGCTGATGCTGCGCGACCGCATCGCCGCCGCCGGCCACCCGGTGTCGGTGATCTACGGCGCGCTGCCGCCCGAGGTGCGGCGGCGCGAGGCCGAGCGCTTCGCCGAGGGCGCGTCGCACATCCTGGTGGCCACCGACGCGATCGGCATGGGGCTGAACCTGCCGATCCGGCGCGTGCTGTTCTCCACCCTGGTCAAGTACGACGGCGTCGCCGACCGGCCGTTGGACGTGTCGGAGACGCACCAGATCGCCGGCCGCGCCGGCCGCTACGGCATGCACGAGGAGGGTTTCGTCGGCGTGCTCGACGGCGCCGAGCCCGACGCGCAGGAGGCGCTGGCCGAACTGCTGCCGCAGCAGCCGCGCGCGCCGCGCGACTTCAAGGCCCCGGTGGCGCCCAACCCCTGGCACGTGGCGACGATTGCCGAGCGGCTGCAGCGCACGCGGCTGCGCGAGGTGTTGGCGGTTTTCGTCGAGCAGCTGCGGCTGGACGACGCGCACTTCGCGGTCGCGCCGCTGGAGCAGATGCTGGACCTGGCCGGCCAGCTCGACGAACGTGCGCCGGCGCTGCCGCTGGCCATGCGCTTCACCTACGCGCAGGCGCCGGTGGACACGCGCACGGCGCAGCTCGTCGAGGCCTACCTCGACTGGGCCGAGTCGCACGCACGCACCGGGCAGGCGGGGCGCCCGACCTTCCTCGACGACGTCGACGGCCACAGCCGGCTCGAGCGCATGGAACAGGCGCTGCGCGCCTGCACGCTGTGGCTGTGGCTGGGCCTTCGTTTCGAGGGCGTGTACGGTCACGTCGACGAGGTCCTGGCGCTGCGCAGCACGCTCAACGACGGCATCGAGCGCCAGCTCAAGGGCAAGCGCCCGCTGGCCGAGCGCCGCATGCGCCGCGGCCGGCCACGCTGACGCCGCGCGAAGCGCGGCGGCCGTCGAGCGTGCCGACGCCGGCGGGCACCGTGGCGGGTCGTCGACGGTCGAACATCGTCACGGTCGTGGGCCGAGGGCCGCAGGGGCGCTCGACCGGAAGCGGCGAGGGAGCCAGCGACCGCAGGCCGCTGGCGGGGGACAGGGAGGGCAGACCCCACTGCCCTCGGCTCGCGCGACCTGGGCATGCATCGGACACGCGCACCGCGCACGCCGGCAGTTCTTACGCAGTCGAACGCCAAGTCGCATCAGGGCGCTGCGGGCCCTGGAACCCGCCGGCGCGGCAGGTCAGCACCAGCGTGTCGCGAAACGCCGGTGCGCCGGGGTCGAGCGGCTGCACCGGCGTGGTCTCGTGGATCATGCGCGCGTCGTCCAGCCACAGCACGCTCCACGGCTCGGCCAAGGTGAAGCGCAGCCCCTGCGGACCGCCGGCGTCGAACACGCGCGTCTCGCCGCCCTTGACGTTGACGCGGCGCACCAGCACGACGACGACCAGGTCGACGCCGTCGCGGTGCGCGCCCTCGGGCGTCGGCCGCCCGATGCCCGCCGACGCATCGATGCGAAACGGGTGCGCTTCGACGTACCACGGTCGGGCGCCGCGCAGCGCGCTGGCGCGCGCCGCGGCGACGCGAAGCAGCCGCGCCCACAGCGCGTCGCCGGCCAGCGCCGGCTCGACCGGCTCGAACCAGCGCTCGAAACCGCCGTGCAGCGCGTTGTACTCGACCGGCTGCCAGTGCGCGCGGTGCGGCGCCTGGCGCACGTCGTCGCCGTCGACGACGAAACACGCGTGCCGCCGGCGGCGGTAGCGGCCGCCGTCGCGCAGGTGCGTGTCGTCGGGCAGCCGGTCCCAGTACGGCCACCAGGCATCGAGCCGCTCGCGCGCGATGCCGCCGAGCAGCGCGCACAGCCCCGCGGCGTCGAGCACCGCGTGGCCGCGCCCGCGCAGCGCGTCGTCGAGCGCACCGGGCGCGGTCAGCGGCGGCGCCAGCGCGCTCAAGGCGCTGCCCAGCGTTCTCGCGCCAGCGCGGCGCCCTGCACCAGCGCACGCAGCTTGGCCTCGGCGACGGCGCGGCCCATCGGCGCCATGCCGCAGTTGGTGCAGGCGATCAGCCGCGCCGCGGGAACGAAACGCAGCGCGGTGCCGAGGGTGTCGGCCACCTCGTCGGGCGTCTCGACGCGGTCGCTGGCCACGTCGATCGCGCCGACCATCACGTCCTTGCCTTCGAGCAACGCCATCAGGTCGGGCGGCACCTGCGAGTGGATGCACTCGAGGCTGACCTGGTCGATGGCACTCTTCGCGAGCGCGGGAAACACCTGCTCGTACTGGCGCCACTCGCGTCCGAGCGTGCGCTTCCACGCGACGTTGGCCTCGATGCCGTAGCCGTAGCAGATGTGCACCGCGGTCTTGCAGCTCAGGCCCTCGGCCGCACGCTCGAGTGCCTTCACGCCCCAGTCGGCCGCCTCGGCCATGTAGACGTTGAACGCCGGCTCGTCGAACTGGATCACGTCGATGCCGTCGGCCTGCAGCGCCCGCGCCTCCCGATTCAGCAGCTCGGCGAACGCGAAGGCCATCTGCACGCGGTCGCCGTAGAAGCGGTCGGCCACCGTGTCGACGATGGTCATCGGCCCGGGCAGCGTGAACTTGGTGCGCCGCGTCGTGTGCGCGCGCAGCAGCCGCGCCTCGGCCTCGTGCACGCGGCCCTTCAGGGCGAGCGGCGCGACGACCTGCGGCACCATCGCCTTGTGGCGGTCGGCGCGGATGCCCATCTCGACCTTGTGCTCGAAGTCGATGCCGTCGACGCGCTCGAGGAAGCCGTGCACGAAGTGCTGGCGCGCCTGCTCGCCGTCGCCGATCACGTCGAGCCCGGCGTCCTCCTGGTGCTTGATCCACAGCAGCGTCGCGTCGAGCTGGGCCTGCGCCCGCTCGGCACCGTCGGCCTGCCAGCGCGGCCACAGCTTGTGCGGCTCGGCCAGCCAGGCGGGCTTGGGCAGGCTGCCGGCGATCGTCGTGTCGAACATCGTCTTCGCTCCTCCGGCGCCGAGCATAGCGGCAGCGGCGCCGGTCGCGCCGGACGTGCCTTTCGTCGCGCGCCACGCCCGTCCGGTCGCGCCGCTGGCCGCTTGCGGCGGCGCTGGCTATGCTGTGCACCGATGACCACCGTCGCGGCACCGCTGCCTCCCGCGCCCGACCAGCCGCTGCCGGCCGAGCTGTCGGGACGCGCGCAGGGCTGGTTCACGCGCTACCGCCGCTGGCCGGTGTTCAGCGCGCCATGGGCGCGCGAGCGCACGCTGGCCTGGGCGGTGCCGGTGGGCGTCGCGCTGCTCCTGGTGGCCGGCTTCGGGCGGGCCAATTCGAGCAGCGGATGGCCTTGGGCGGCGCTGCTGGGGCTGTCGTTCAACCTGCTGATCCCGCTGGTCGCCGGGCCGCGGTTCGGCGCCTGGGTGCGCCGGCGCGCCTGGCCCGAGCGAGTCGAGGGCTGGGCGCTGCTCGCCGCGGTGCTGGCGGCGGTGGCGCTGACGCTGGGCGTGTCGCGCGTCGCCGGCGAGCCGGTCAAGCAGTGGATCGCCGAGCGCATCGGCGACGTCGACGCCGAAGGCAAGCGCCGGCGCATCGCGCTGCACATCGGCATCCTGGTGCAGCCGATCGAAGACCGCCAGCCCGACGCCGCCGCCGCAGCGCAGCGGTCGCGCAGCGCCGACGACGCGAGCAACCTCGCGGTGCACGCCTTCGTCGCGTTCTGGCTGGCCGGCGGCTTCGCGCTGGTCGGCTGGCGGCGCGAGCGCGCGGCGCTGGCCGCGCTGGCGCGCGAGCGCGAACTGCGCGAGGCGCAGGCGCAGCGCCGCGAGGCCGAGTTGCGGCTGTCGGTGCTCGCGGCGCAGGTCGAGCCGCACTTCCTGTTCAACACGCTGGCCGGCGTGCGCAGTGCGATCGCCACCGACCCGGCACGCGCGACGACGATGATCGACCGCCTCGTCGAGTACCTGCGCGCGGCGATCCCGCGGTTGCGCAGCGACGGCGCCGTCGACGCGACGCTGGGCGCGCAGTTCGAGCTGCTGCGCGCCTACCTCGGGCTGATGGCCGCACGCATGCCGCGGCTGGCCTGGCGCGTCGACGCGCCGGCCGACCTGCTGCGCGCGCGCTGCCCGCCGCTGCTGCTGGTGTCGCTGGTCGAGAACGCGGTCAAGCACGGCGTCGAGCCGAAGGTCGGCGCGGCGCGCGTCGACGTGGGCGCCGCGCGCACCGACGACGGGCGGCTGGCGATCCACGTCGCCGACGACGGCGTCGGCTTCGGCGGCGCGTCGGCCGGCACCGGGCTGGGGCTCGCCAACATCCGCGAGCGGCTCGCGCAGCTGTACGGCGAACGCGCGTCGCTGGCGCTGCGCAGCCGCACCGAGGGCGGCGTCGTCGCGACGCTGACGCTGCCTCTGGACTTCGAGTGATGCCCACCGCGATCCTCGCCGACGACGAAGACCTGCCGCGCGCCGAGCTGCGCCGCATGCTGGCCACGGCCTGGCCCGAGCTCGACGTCGTCGCCGAGTGCGAGCACGGCCCGGCGGCGATCGAGGCGATCGACGCACACGCGCCCGACGTCGCCTTCCTCGACATCCGCATGCCCGGTGCCAGCGGGCTCGACGTCGCGCGCGCGGCCAGCGGACGCTGCCACGTGGTGTTCACCACCGCCTACGACAGCCACGCGGTGGCCGCGTTCGACGCCGGCGCGGTCGACTACCTGCTCAAGCCGGTGGCGGCCGAGCGGCTGGCGCAGGCGGCGCGGCGGCTGCGCGCGCGCCTGGGCGCGCGCGAGGCGGCGCCCGCGCTCGACGCGCTGGTCGAGCAGCTGGCGGCGCGGCTCGCACCGCGGCCCGACGCCGTGCCGCGGCTGCGCTGGATCAGCGCCAGCGTCGGCGACACGATCAAGATGTTCGGCATCGACGAGGTGCTCTTCTTCCAGAGCGACGAGAAGTACACGCGCGTGGTCACCGCCGGCGACGAGGCGCACGTGCGCAAGCCGCTGAAGGAGATCGCCGAGGGCCTCGACCCCGAGGCCTTCTGGCAGGTGCACCGCGGGCTGATCGTGCGCGCCGCGGCGATCGCGCGCGCGCAGCGCGACGAACTGGGCCGCGTGACGCTGCACCTGCGCGCGCACTCGGAGAAGCTCGCCGTCAGCCAGGCCTATGCGTGGCGTTTCAAGGGGATGTGACGGGCGCCGCACCCGACGTCGACGAACGCCGCCGCGGCGGCATCGGTCACGCGCACCTGCGTTGCCGGGCCGCCGCGCGGGGACGGCGTCGGCCACAATCGCGGCCTGCCCGCTCCGCCGTCCGCAGGCCGTGACCCGGGCCTGCGCGGCCCCCGCCCTCCCGCCCGTGCGACCGAAACGCCTGTTGCCGCTTCTGCTGTGCCTGCTGCTCGCCACCGCGGCCGCCGACGCGGCGCTGGGCAGCGACGACGCGCCGGCGGTGCTGATCGAGCGCAGCGTCGACGCGATGGGGCGCGACCCCGAGGCCAGCCGCACGCTGGCCGAGCAGGCGCTCGCGGCCGCCGGCGACGACGCCGACACCGTCGTGCACGCGCACCTGCAGCTGTGCGACTACCACTCCGAGCGCGACCGCGCCCGCGCGCTGGCCCACCTCGCCGACGCGGCGCCGTGGCTGCCGCGCCTGAAGCGCTCCGGCCTGCGCGCCGGGTTGCTGGCCTGTGAAGGCGAGGTGCACGAGATCGCCGGCGACAACGCGCGCGCGATGGCGCTGTACGAGCAGGCGGTGACCGTGGCCGACGCCGCCGCCGACCGCGAGATGCTCGGCACCGCCCTCGTGCACCGCGGCTACCTGCGCGGCCTGCAGGGCGAGTTCGCGCTCGGGCTGGCCGACCTCAAGCGCGCGGTCGCGCAGTTCGAGGCCATCGGCGCGGCGCGGCGGCTGAGCATCGCGACCAACGCGGTGGCGATCCTGTACAACCGCATGGGCGACCACGCGCAGGCGCGCCACTTCTTCGAGCTGGCGCTCGAGCGCCAGCGCGCCGAGGGTCTGCTGCGCGAGCGGCTGGTGACCGAGCACAACCTGGCGCGCGTGCTCGAGCGCCTCGCCGACTGGGACGCCGCGCAGCGCCACTTCGCCGGCGTCGCCGCGCTCGGGCGCGAGCTGGGCTACACGCGCGGCGCGGCCTACGGCCTGCGCGGGCTGGCCGGTGTGGCCAACGCGCGGGCTCGCCCGCAACAGGCGCTGGACCTGCTCGCCGAGGCCGAGCGGCTGCAGCAGCGCACGCCCGACGAGCGGCTGCGCGCGCAGATCGCGCTGCAGCGCGGCGTCGCGCTGCGCCTGCTCGGCCGCCACGGCGACGCGGTGGCCGCGCTGCGCGACGCGCAGGCGGTGTTCGCGCGCGCCGATTCGCCGGCCGAGCTGGCCGACGCGCACGGCGAGCTGGCCGCGGCGCTGTCGGCGCTGGGCGAGTGGCGCCAGGCGTTCGACCACCAGGCGCGCTCGAAGGCCGTCTCGGAAGGGCTGCTGCGACGCCAGATCGACCAGCGCTTCGCGCACGCGAAGGTCGAGTTCGACCTGGCGGCGCGCGAACGCGAGACCGCGGCGCTCGCGCGCGAGATGCAGGCCACCGAACGCGCGCTCGCCGCGCAGCGCCAGGCCAACACGCTGCAGACCGTCGCGCTGGTGCTCGCCGCGCTGCTCGTCGCCGTGCTGGCCATGCTCGGGCTGCGCCAGCGCCGCCACGGGCTGCGCCTGCGCGACCTGGCGATGACCGACGAGCTCACCGGGCTGCCGAACCGCCGCCGCATCGTCGAGCGGCTGCAGCGCATGCTCGACGACGCGGCCGGCGGCGCGGTGCTGATCGCCGACATCGACCACTTCAAGTCGATCAACGACGAGCTCGGCCACCCGGTCGGCGACGAGGTGCTGCGCGCGGTCGCCGCCGCGCTGCGCGACACCGCCGACCGCCCGGGCGACGGCGGGCGCGCGGTGGCCGCCGGGCGGCTCGGCGGCGAGGAGTTCCTGCTCGTCGCGCCGGGCCACGACGCGGCGGCGGCGCGTGCGCTCGCCGAGCGGCTGCGCGAGCGCGTCGCGCGACTCGACGTCTCGCGCTGGGTGCCGCAAGGGCCGGTGACGATCAGCCTGGGCGTCGCGATGCGCGGCGACGGCGACGACGTGACCACGCTGCTGCGCCGCGCCGACGAGGCGCTGTACCGCGCCAAGGCCGACGGGCGCAACCGCACGGTGCTGCGCGACGCCGAGCCCGCGTCGCACGCCACGTCGGCGCTCGCGTCGTGAGGTGCCCCGCCTGCGCGGCCGGCCCCGCGCAGCCGCGGATTCGCACGCCGCGGGGCGCCGCAGTGCGGCACACATCACCGAAGCCCTGACGCCGGATCGCCGCTGCGTCGCCGGCCGCGGCTAGACTGGCCCCGGCGCGCCTGCGCGCGCCGCTGTCGCCGTGTCCGCCACCCCTCTTGCCGACCCCTCGACGCCATGGCGCGGCGCGCTCGACGCCTTGGTGGCGCTGCCCGGGTGCCTGCTGGTGGTCGTCGACGCGCAGGCACGGGTGCGCTGGATCAGCGACGCCGCGGCGGCGTTCGCCGGCGTCGACGCCGCGCAGGCGGTCGGCAAGGTGCTGCCGGCGCTGCTGCGCTGGACGCAGCCTCAGCCGCTGCTCGTCGCGCTGGGTCGCGGCGACGCGCTCGACGGCGTCGAGCTCGACGGCGCCGACGCCGCCGGGGGCGCGCTGCACGCGCGGCTGGCGCTGCGCCGGATCGGCGACGACGGTGGCGCGCCGGTGCACGTGGTGTCGCTGGTCGACATCGGCGAGACGCGGCGCGCGCGGCAGCTGGCCGAGAAGCTCGAGCTGGCGCAGGAGTTCGGCCGCATCGGGCTGTGGGAGCGCGACCTGCGCACCTTCGAGGGCCACTGGGACCGCCACGTGTTCCGCTTCTGGGGCCTGGACCCCGAAGCCGGCATGCCCGACTACGCGACCTCGTCGCGGCAGGTGCCGCAGGAGGACCGCATCACCGAGACCTTCCTCGCGTCGCTGCAACGGCCCGGGTCGTACGGCGCGCACTTCCGCGTCGTGCGCCCCGACGGCAGCGTGCGGCGGCTGCACTCGCAGTGGCGCGTGCTCGACGGCGCGAGCGGGCGGCCCGAGCGGGTGATCGGCGTGATGACCGACGACACCGAGGCGTGGGAGCTGGCGCGCTCGGTCGAGTCGGCACAGCAGCAGCTGCAGCTGGTGCTGGGCGCGTCGAACATCGGCCTGTGGCGGCACGACCTGCGCAGCGACCAGATGCTGTGCGACGCGCGCGCGTTCGAGATCCTCGGCCTGCCGATGCGCGCGCAGGGCCTGCCGCTGGCCGAGCTGCGCGCGCTCGTGCACCCCGACGACCTCGCCGGCCTGGAGACGTCGGCCGCGCGCACGCTGGACACCGGCGAGCCGAGCGACGCGCAGGCCCGCTACCGGCGCAGCGACGGGCAGTGGCGGCACGTGCTCAGCCGCCGCGTGCTCGAACGCGACGCCGCCGGTGCGCCGGTGGCCTTCGCCGGCGTCGCGCTCGACCTGACCGAGCAGGTCGAGCGCAGCGCGCACGCCCTGGAGCTGGCGCAGCGGCTCGACGTGGCCACGCGCGCCGCGCGCGTGGGGATCTGGACGGCGACGCTGACCACCGACGAGATCGACTGGAACGCGCAGATGTACGAGCTGTTCGACATGGTCGGCGCGTCGCGGCCGCCGTCGCTGCCCGAGTGGCTGTCGCGCTGCGTGCACCCCGACGACCGCGAGCGCATGCGCTCGCTCGCGCTCGCCTACCTGAAGGCCGGCGACCACCCGATCGAGGTCGAGGTGCGCGCGCTGCGCCGCGACGGCAGCACGCGCTGGATCGTGCTGCGCGCCGACGTCGACCGCCAGCGCGGCGAGCAGCGGCGGCTGTTCGGCGTCGCGCTCGACGTGACCGAGCAGCACGAGGCGATGCAGGCGCTGCGCCGCGCCCACGAGCGCGCCGAGCTGATCACGCGCGGCGTGGGCATCGGCACCTGGGAGGTCGAGCTCGACAGCGGCCGCACCACCTGGGACGCGCAGATGTTCGCGCTGCGCGGCCTGCCGCCGCTCGACGCCGCGCCCGCCGCCGACGAGCGCATGGCGCTGGTGCACCCCGACGACCGCGGGCGGTTGCGCCGCGTGATCGGTCGCGCCGACGCGGCGCGCGCGTCGACGCAGGCCGAGTTCCGCGTGCGCTGGCCCGACGGCAGCTGGCGCTGGCTGGCGTCGCGCTCGGCGCTGCTGCCGGCCGGCCACGGCAGCGTGGCGCGACGCATCGGCATCGAGTGGGACGTGACCGACGTGAAGGCCGCCGAGGTGGCGTTGCGCGACAAGCTGATCGCGCAGCGCGCCAGCGAGGCCAAGAGCCGCTTCCTGGCGCGCATGAGCCACGAGCTGCGCACGCCGCTGAACGCGGTGCTGGGCTTCGCGCAGCTGCTGCTCGACGACGAGCGCGCGAGCGACCCGGCGCGGCTGCGCAACCGCCTGCTGCACATCCGCGCCGCCGGGCGACACCTGCTGTCGCTGATCAACGACGTGCTCGACCTGTCGAGCATCGACAGCGGCGAGATGAAGCTCGAGCTCGGCGGGGTGTGGCTCGACCGGCTGGTGCACGACACGCTGCCGCTGGTCGAGGCGCCCGCGCGCGAGCGCGGCGTGCGGCTGGAGTGCGGCCGGCTCGACTTGCGCGTGCGCGCCGACGCGACGCGGCTGCGCCAGGTGCTGGTCAACCTGCTGAGCAACGCCGTCAAGTACAACCGCGACGGCGGCTGGGTGCGCGTCGAGGCGCAGCCGCGCGACGCGGGCGGCACGCGCCGCGTGGCCATCGCCGTCAGCGACGGCGGGCGCGGCCTGGACGGGGCGCAGCTGCGCCAGCTGTTCGAGCCGTTCAACCGGCTGGGCACCGAACGCGAGGGCATCGAGGGCACCGGCATCGGACTGGCGATCGTCAAGGCGCTGGTCGAGCGCATGGGCGGCCGCGTCGCGGTGAACAGCCGCCCCGGCGAGGGCAGCCGCTTCGAGGTCGAGCTCGACGCCGCCGGCGACGACGAACCCGACACCGCGCCGGTGCCGCTGCCCGACGAGTTGCCGTCGCACCCCGGTGCGCTGCGCCACGCCGGCCGCCTGCTGTACATCGAGGACAACCCGGTCAACCTGATGATCGTCGCCGAGCTGCTCGCGCGACGGCGCGACCTCAGCCTGGCCACCGCGCACGACGGCGCCAGCGGCGTGCGCACCGCGCAGGCGCAGCAGCCCGACCTGGTCCTCGTCGACATGCAGCTGCCCGACTTCGACGGCCACGAGGTGCTGCGCCGCCTTCGCGCCGACGAACGCACCGCGGCGATCCCGTGCATCGCGGTGTCGGCCAACGCGATGCCCGAGGACATCGACGCCGCGCTGGCCGCCGGCTTCGCCGACTACTGGACCAAGCCGCTGGACTTTCGCGCGTTTATGCGCGCGATCGAAGCGATGTTCGGGCCGTCACCCTGAGCGCCGGCGCCCGTCGCGGCGACGCCTGCGGCCGCGTCGGAACGACACCGGCACGGCCCCCCCGGCGACGGTGGAGCGTGCCAAGGGTGGCGGGCCGCTGGCGCTCGAGGGCACCGCGGTGAAGGTCGAGCGGCGGGCGACAGGCCGCGTCAGCCGGCGGCCAGCAAGCCCTTCTTGCGCAGCATCGGTTCGATGCGCGCCTCGCGGCCGCGGAACGCGACGTAGGTGGCGCTTGGCTCGACGCTGTTGCCGGCGGCGTAGACGTGGCGGCGCAAGCGCTCGGCGGTGGTGCGGTCGAACGCGTCGCCGGCCTCGACGAACGCGTCGTGGGCGTCGGCGTCGAGCACCTCGGCCCACAGGTACACGTAGTAGCCGGCGGCGTAGCTCGACCCCGAGAACAGGTGCTGGAAGTGCACCAGCCGGTGGTTCATGCCGACCTCGGGCGGCGCACCCAGACGCTGCAGCACGTCGCGCTCGAAGGCCACCGCGTCGTCGGGCGTGCGGCCGCGGCCCAGCGCGTGCGCCTCGAGGTCGACGATCGCGCTGGCGGTGTAGCGCAGCGTCTCGTAGCCCTGGCCGAAGTGGCGCGCGGCGTGCAGGCGCTCGATCAGCGCGTCGGGGATCGGCTCACCGGTGGCCGCGTGGCGCGCGTGGCGGCGCAGGACCTCGGGCTCGAGCGCCCAGTGCTCGAACAGCTGGCTGGGCAGCTCGACGAAGTCGCGCAGCACCTGCGTGCCCGACAGCCGCCGGTAGCGCACCTGCGACAGCAGCCCGTGCAGCGCGTGGCCGAACTCGTGGAACAGCGTGCGCACGTCGTCGAAGCCGAGCAGCGTCGGCTCGCCGGGCGATGCCTTGGCGAAGTTGTTGTTGTTCAGGATCACCGGCGTCGTGCCCAGCGCCTGCGACTGCCAGCGCAGCGCGCTCATCCACGCGCTGCTGCGCTTGCCCGGCCGCGCGAAGTTGTCGTGCAGGAACACCCCCACCGGCGCGCCGGCGGCGTCGAACACCTCGTGCGCGACGACGTCGGGGTGGTACACGGGCAGGTCGGCGCGCGGCACGAAGCGCAGCCCGAACAGCCGCTGCGCGCAGTCGAACGCCGCGGCGACCATGCGCTCGAGCGCGAAGTACGGCTTGACCTCGGCGTCGTCGATCGCGTAGCGGCGCCGGCGCAGCCGCTCGGCCCAGAAGCGCCAGTCCCAGCCCTCGAGCGGCTCGTCGCCGCCGCGATCGCGCTGCAGTTCGCGCAGCGCGTCGCGCTCGCGCCCGACCGCCGCCAGCGCACGCGCCCACACGTCGTCGAGCAGGCGGCGCACCGCGCGCTGCTCGCGCGCCATCGTGTCGTCGAGCGCATAGTCGGCGTAGCTGGCGAAGCCGTGCAGCGCGGCCTGCTCGGCGCGCAGTCGCAGGATCTCGCGCACCAGGTCGCGGTTGTCGCTCGCGCCGTCGACGCCCTCGCCGCGGCCGACCCAGGCGCGCCACGCGCGCTCGCGCAGGTCGCGCCGCGGGCTGTGCGTGAGCAAAGGCACCACCAGCGAGCGCGACAGCGTGATCACGTGTCCATCGGCCAGGCCGCGGTCGACGGCGGCCTGGCGTGCCGCGGCACGCACGCCGTCGGGCAGCCCGGCGAGGTCGGCCTCGCCGCGCAGCTCGAGCTGCCAGCGCGACTCGTCGGCCAGCACGTTCTGCGCGAACTGCGTGGTCAGCGTCGCCAGCCGCTGCACGATCTGCGCGTGGCGCGCCTGCGCGGCGGCGCCGAGGCGCGCGCCGGCGCGCACGTGGTCGCGGTGCAGCCGCTCGAGCAGGCGGCGCGACTCGGCGTCGATGCCCAGCGCGTCGCGCCGTTCGTGCAGCGCCTCGAGGCGCGCGAACACGCCGGGGTGCGTGAGCACCGCCTGCTCGTGCGCGGCCAGACGCGGCGCCATCTCGCGCTGCACCTGCTGCAGCGCCGGCGAGGTGCGCGACGCGGTCAGGTTGTAGAACAGGTGCGACAGCCGGGCCAGCGGCTGGCCGGCGGCGTCGAGCGCGGCCAGCGCCGTCGCGGCGTCGGCGTCGGCGCGCGCCGCGACGGCGTCGAGCTCGTCGCGGTGCGCGCGCATCGCCTGCTCGAACGCCGGCGCGAAGTGCTCGGGGCGCACGCGGTCGAACGGCGGCAGCCCGTGCGGCGCGGTCCAGGGCTCGAGCAGCGGGTTGCCGGTGGCGTCGGACATCGCGGCGCCCCTCACTGGCCGCGGCGGATCGCGATCTCGTCGTCCTCGCGGTAGCGGCGGTTGCCGCATTCGTCGACCCACAGGTCGCGCTCGCGCTGCAGCGCCTCGGCACGCTGGTTGAGCTGCTGGTTGCGCTCGTTCCAGCGCTGTGCCTGCTCGTCGCGCGCGCGCAGCTTGTCGTTGTAGGCCTTGACCTTGCCCTCGAAGCTGCCGGCGACCTCGTCCTGCTCGGTGCGCAGCGCCTGGCCGTCGCGGTCGATCGACTGGCGCTCGGCGTCGAGCTGACGCTTCTGCCGCTCGGCGATCGGCCCCGACCGGCCCGCGGCCTGGAAGTCCTTCATGCGCTGGTTCCACGCCTCGACGCGCTCGCTGAGCTCCTTCGCGCGCGCGGCGAACTGCTGCGACGACTGGCGCATCTGCTCGATGGCGTCGCGCTCGCCCTTGAGCGACTCGGCCTCGCGCTCGATCGCGCCGCGTTCGGCGTCGTGCGCGCCGCGTTCGCGCTGCAGCGTCTCGTTGTCCTTGTTCAGCGTGTCCTGGCGCCGCAGGCAGGCGCGCAGCTCCTCGCGCGTGAGCAGCGGCCCGCTCGACGAGCCCGCGCCGAGCGACGAGGTCTTCGGCGCGCTGCCCTGCGCGAAAACCGCAGCGGGCAGCCCCGTCAGCAGGGCGGCGGCGAGCAGCAAGGGCAGGGCGGGGAGTCGGTTCATCGGGGTCCTCGTGGCATCGCGGTGGCCGGCGCCGCCCGCAGGGCCGGCAATCATGCCACCGCGCGCGAAACCCGCGCCGCACCCGGCCATCGGACCCCTGTCGCCCAGGCGGCAGCCGCGAAGCGCCGGCGCGCCGACAATGCCGCGCGTGCGACGAACCCGCCGCGAGACGCCTGCACCGATGCCTGCTGCCCCCGCCGCCCTGCCCCTGTCGACGCTGCTCGCACGCGCACGCGTCGACGGCGACGCCCTTCGCTTCGAGATCGGTGCCGACTGGCTGCAGGGCCGCAGCGCGTTCGGCGGGCTCGTCGCGGCGCTGGGCGTGCACGCGCTGCGCGAACGGCTGCGCGCCGAAGGCGTCGAGCCGCCACCGCTGCGCGCGCTGCAGACCAGCTTCGTCGCACCGGTCGACGCCGGTGCCGTCGAGGTCATCGCACAGCGCCTGCGCAGCGGGCGCAGCGCGCACCAGGCGATGGCCCAGCTGCGGCAAGACGGCCAGGTGCGCAGCGTGCTGCTGGCGGTGTTCGCCGCCGAGCGCGACAGCGCGATCGAGCCGCTGCGCCCGCACCGCCCCGACGACGTGCCGCCACCGCAGGCGCTGCCGCCGGTGCCCTACGTCGCCGGCGCGGCGCCGCCGTTCCTGCAGCACTTCGACATGCGCTGGGCCGGCGGGCCGCCACCCTACAGCGGCGGTCGCGGGCACACGAACCAGATGCACCTGCGCCTGCGCGACCCGGCGCCGCAGGTGGTCGACGACGAGCTGCTCGCGGTGCTGCTGGCCGACGTCGCGCCGACGCCGGTGATCGGCCAGCCGCGCGAACGCGTGCCGGCCAGCTCGGTCACCTGGGCGCTCGAGCTGCGCACCGACCCGCACCGGCGCAGCGACCCGCTGGCATGGTGGCGCGCCGACACCGAGGCGCTGGCCGTCGACGGCGGGCTGGTCAACCAGGCCGCCCGCCTGTGGGCACCCGACGGCCGGCTCGCGGCGCTGGGCACGCAGCTGGTCGCCGTGTTCGGATGACGCCGCGCGGCCCCGGCGCGCGTGCGGCGCCGCCGCGGGGGCTGTGGCACAGTGCCGGCCGATGCAGCGCGCCGAACCCCTGTCCCGCCGCCGAGTCGCGCGATGGCGCTGAAATCGACCGTCTACAAGGCCCAGCTGGCGATCGCCGACATGGACCGCGCGCTGTACGCCGACCATGCGCTGACGCTGGCGCGCCACCCGTCGGAGACCGACGAGCGGCTGATGGTGCGGCTGCTCGCCTTCGCGCTGCACGTGCCGGCCGACGACCGGCGCGGGCGGCTCGAGATGGCGCGCGGCCTGTCGGACACCGACGAGCCCGATCTGTGGCAGCACGACCTCGGCGGCGCCCTGGTGCACTGGATCGAGGTCGGCCAGCCCGACGAGCGACGGCTGCTGAAGGCCTGCGGGCGCGCCGAGCGCGTCACCGTGCTGGCCTACAGCGCGTCGGTGCCGCTGTGGTGGGCGCCGCTGGCCGAGCGCGTGGCGCGCTGCGCGAACCTCGCGGTCTGGCAGCTGCCCAGCGAGCAGTCGAAGGCGCTCGCCGCGCTGGCGCAGCGTTCCATGCAGTTGCAGGTGACGGTGCAGGACGCGCTGGTGTGGGTCGGCGACGCGAAGCACTCGGTCGAGCTGGCGCCCGCGCGACTGCTGCCGCGCGAAGGCGCGCGGCCGTGACACCCGCCGCCGGCCGATGCGTGCGCTGCCTGCGGCCCTTTGCCTCGCGCTGGCGTGCTCGGGGTGCGGCATGACGCCGACCGCCCCGCGCGACGCCGCGCCCGACGACCCGTACCTGTGGCTCGAGGCCGTCGACGGCGAGCGCGCGCTGGACTGGGTGCGCGAGCGCAACGCGCACACCCGCGCGCGGCTCGAGGCCGACCCGGGCTTCGCGACGCGACGCGAGCGCATCCGCGAGGTGCTCGACTCGAAGGCGCAGATCCCGCAGGTGGTGCGCCGCGGCGCGCACCTGTACAACTTCTGGCGCGACGCCGACCACCCGCGCGGGCTGTGGCGGCGCACGACGCCCGACGACTACCGCCGCGATGTGCCGGCGTGGGAACTGCTGCTCGATCTCGACGCGCTCGCGCGCGACGAGGGCGAGAACTGGGTCTGGGCCGGTGCGCAGGTGCTCGGTCCGCGCTACGACCGTGCGCTGCTGCAGCTGTCGCGCGGCGGCGCCGACGCGGTGGTGGTGCGCGAGTTCGACCTCGCGACGCGGCGCTTCGTCGCGCCCGGCGAAGGCGGCTTCGTGCTGCCCGAGGCGAAGACCGACGTCGCCTGGCTCGACGACGACACGTTGCTCGTCGGCACCGACTTCGGCACCGGCTCGCTGACCGACTCGGGCTACCCGCGCGTGATCAAGCGCTGGCGACGCGGCCGCCCGCTGGCCGACGCGCGCACCGTGTTCGAGGGGCGCGCGCAGGACGTGTCGGTCGGCGCCTGGGTCGACCGCACGCCGGGGTTCGAACGCACCTTCCTGCGCCGCGCGATCGACTTCTACCGCGAAGAGATGTACCTGCTCGGCGCCGACGGCGTGCAGCGCATCGACAAGCCCGACGACGCCGACCTGCACTTCTGGCGCGACCGCGTGCTGGTCGAACTGCGCAGCGACTGGCCGGTGGCCGGCCGCACCTGGCCGGCAGGCTCGCTGCTGGTCGCCGACGCCGCAGCCTGGCTGCGTGGCGAGCGCCGGCTGCACGCGCTGTTCACGCCGACACCCACACGCGCGCTGGCCGGCTTCACGACGACGCGCACGCGCGTGCTGCTCGAGGTGCTCGAAGACGTGAGCAGCCGCATCGAGGCGTGGTGGCCGCAGGGCGACGGCTGGCAGGGGCGCACGCTGGACACGCCGGCGCCGGGCAGCGCGCACGTGGCCGCGCTGCACGACCCGCTGCTCGCCGACGACGCGCTCGCCGAGCGGTTCTTCCTGCAGTACACCGACTTCCTGACGCCGGACACGCTGTACCTGGGCGACGCCGGCGGCGGCGCGTTGCAGGCGCTGAAGTCGCTGCCGGCGTACTTCGACGCCGGGGCGCTGCGCGTCGAGCAGCGTTTCGTGCGCTCGCGCGACGGCGCGCGCGTGCCGTACTTCGTGGTCGGCCCGCGCGACGCGCCGCCCGGGCCGCGGCCGACGCTGCTGTACGGCTACGGCGGCTTCGAGGTCTCGCTGGCACCGTGGTACCTGGGCGCCACCGGCCGCGTCTGGCTCGAAGCCGGCGGCGTGTTCGTCGTCGCGAACATCCGCGGCGGCGGCGAGTACGGCCCCGCGTGGCACCAGGCGGCGCTGAAGGCCGGCCGGCAGCACGCGTTCGACGACTTCGTCGCCGTGGCCGAGGACCTGATCGGGCGCGGCGTCACCTCGCCGGACCGGCTCGGCATCCAGGGCGGCAGCAACGGCGGGCTGCTGGTCGCCGCGGTGATGCTGCAGCGCCCCGAGCTGTTCGGCGCCGTCGTCTGCCAGGTGCCGCTGCTCGACATGCGCCGCTACCACCGCCTGCTCGCCGGCGCGTCGTGGATCGCTGAGTACGGCGACCCCGACGACCCCGACGACTGGGCGGCGCTCGCCCGCTACAGCCCGTACCACCGGGTGCGCCCCGGCACGCGGCTGCCGCCGGTGCTGTTCACCACCTCGACGCGCGACGACCGCGTGCACCCGGGGCACGCGCGCAAGATGGCGGCGCGGATGATCGAACAGGGCCACGACGTGCTGTACTTCGAGAACATCGACGGCGGCCACGCCGGCGCGGCCGACAACGCGCAGCGCGCCGACATGCGTGCGCTCGAATTCACCTTCCTCTGGCAGCGCCTGGGCGGCGCGCCCCCACGCCGATGAACGTCGTGCACGACCCCGCGCGCTCGCGCTTCGAACTGCTCGTCGACGGCGAGCTCAGCGTGTGCCAGTACCGCCGCGTCGGCGACGTGGTGCAGATCGTGCACACCGAGGTGCCAGCGTCGCTGCAGGGGCACGGCATCGCCGCGCGGCTCGTCGAGGCGGCGCTGGCCTGGGTGCGCGCCGAGGGCCTGCGCGTGCAGCCGTTGTGCAGCTACGTCGCGGTGTACATGCGCCGGCACCCCGAGACGCAGGACCTGCTCGTGCGCTGAGCGGCTGCCGACGCGGCGCGCGTCGTGAACGATCGGACGCGAACACGCCTCAGCGCGCGCCGCGCTCGCGGTCCTGCAGCAGCCGCCACATCACCTTGCCCGAACCGCTCTTGGGCAGCGCGTCGACGAACTCGACGACGCGCGGCACCTTGTACGCGGCCATGTGCTCGCGCGCCCAGTCGACGATGTCCTGCGGCTTCGCGCTGGCGCGGTGCTCGGTGCGCAGCACGACCACCGCCTTGACCGTCTCGCCGCGGTACGCGTCGGCCGCCGAGATCACGCAGGCCTCCTGCACCAGCGGGCACTTGAACAGCATCAGTTCGACCTCGCTGGGCCAGACCTTGTAGCCGCTGGCGTTGATCATGCGCTTCAGGCGGTCGACGATGAAGAAGTAGCCCTCGTCGTCCATGCGCCCGAGGTCGCCGGAGCGGAAGAACGGCTTGCCGTCGATCTCGACGAACCCCGCGACGGTGGCATCGGGCTGGCGCCAGTAGCCCTTGAAGACCATCGGGCCGTGGATGACGATCTCGCCGGTCTCGCCGGATGGCAGCTCGTGCAGCGTCACCGGGTCGACGATGCGCGAGTCGACGCCGAAGATCGGCATGCCCAGGCACTGCAGCTTGGCGCGCTCGGGCGGGTTGAGGTGCGACGGCGCGGCGGTCTCGGTCAGGCCGTAGCCCTCGACGAAGTCCAGGCCGAACTCGGCGCGCAGCCGCTCGGCCACCGCCTGCGGCATCGCCGCGCCGCCGCCCGACAGGTAGACCAGGCTCGTCAGGTCGAAGCCGGCGTAGTTCGGGCTGCCGAACAGGTCGATGATCATCGTCGGGATGCAGGTCCAGTGCGTCACGCGGTGGCGCGCGATCAGCCGCGCGGCCAGTTCGCGGTCCCAGCGCGGCATCAACACCGACGTCGAGCCGGCGTACACCGGCGCGAGCACGCCGTAGACCATGCCCGTGATGTGGAACATCGGCACCACCGTCAGCGACACCGTCTCCGCGCCGGACCAGCCCCATTGCCCGCTGGCGGCATTGGCCATCAGCGTGCGGTGCGTGTGCATGCAGCCCTTGGGCAGCCCGGTGGTGCCCGAGGTGTAAGGCAGCAGCGCGAGGTCGTCGGCCGACACCGCCGGCGGCGTGAACGGCAGCGACGCGCCTTGCGCCAGCGCGTCGGCCCAGCGCGTCAGCGGCAGGCCCTCGGGCAGGGGCGCCTCGGCGAGCAGCCAGTCGCGCATCGCCGCCGGCACGCCGAGCGCGGGGTCGATGCCATCGGGCAGCGCGTCGGCGTAGCGCGCGACCACGACCTGACGCAGCCGTTGCGCCGGCGGCAGCGCGGCGTCGGCCTGCGCGACGATGCCGGCCAGGTCGGCGGCGCAGACGGCCACCGTGGCCTGCGCGTCGGCGAGGCAGTGGCCGAGTTCGTCGGCGCGGTTCATCGGGTTCACCGGCACCACCACCGCGCCGGCCTTCATCGCCGCGTAGAACGCCACCAGGAACTGCGGACAGTTCTGCAGGAACAGCGCGACGCGGTCGCCCGCGGCCACGCCCTTCGCCTGCAGCCAGGCCGCCAGCGCCTGCGCCTGGCGGTCGAGCGCGGCGTAGCTCAGCGTGTGGCCGAGGAACAGGCAGGCCGGCTTGTCGGGCCAGCGCGCGGCCGAGACCTGCAGGTTGTACCCGAGCGGCGTGGCCGGGATCGCCAGCGCACGCGGCAGCCGGCGCGGCCAGTGGGCGTGGTGCGGACGGGCAGCATCGGGAGCGTTCATGTGCGGTGGGGTGGAGGCGACACCCCGCCTTTTAGCGCAGCGTGCACCGCGCGCCCATTGCCGCCTTCCCGCAGCGGCACCGCGGCGGTGGGCGGCGCGGCGACAATACGCGGCTCGCGGCGCCGGCGGCGCGCCGCCCCACGCACACACCACGCCATGGCCATCATCCTGCAACACCTTCCCGTCGGCCAGAAGGTCGGCATCGCGTTCTCCGGCGGCCTGGACACCAGCGCCGCGCTGCTGTGGATGCGTCACAAGGGCGCCTTGCCCTACGCCTACACCGCCCACCTCGGCCAGCCCGACGAACCCGACTACGACGACATCCCCAAGCGCGCGCTCGCCTATGGCGCCGAAAAGGCCCGGCTGGTCGACTGCCGCGCGCAGCTGGTGGCCGAGGGCATCGCCGCGCTGCAGTGCGGCGCGTTCCACGTGTCCACGGCCGGGCTGACCTACTTCAACACCACGCCGATCGGCCGCGCGGTGACCGGCACGATGCTGGTGGCCGCGATGAAGGACGACGACGTGCACGTGTGGGGCGACGGCAGCACCTACAAGGGCAACGACATCGAGCGCTTCTACCGCTACGGGCTGCTCGCCAACCCGGCGCTGAAGATCTACAAGCCCTGGCTCGACCAGAGCTTCATCGACGAGCTCGGCGGGCGCAAGGAGATGAGCGAGTTCCTCATCGCGCACGGCTTCGACTACAAGATGAGCGTCGAGAAGGCCTACTCGACCGACTCGAACATGCTCGGCGCGACGCACGAGGCCAAGGACCTCGAGCACCTGAACCGCGGCATGCGCATCGTGCAGCCGATCATGGGCGTGGCGTTCTGGCGCGACGACGTGCACGTGCGCGCCGAGGACGTCACGGTGCGCTTCGACGAAGGCCGGCCGGTGGCGCTCAACGGCGTGACGTACGACGACCCGGTGTCGCTGATGCTCGAGGCCAACCGCATCGGCGGGCGCCACGGGCTGGGCATGAGCGACCAGATCGAGAACCGCATCATCGAGGCCAAGAGCCGCGGCATCTACGAGGCCCCCGGGCTGGCGCTGCTGTTCATCGCCTACGAGCGCCTGGTCACCGGCATCCACAACGAGGACACGATCGAGCAGTACCGCGACAACGGGCGCAAGCTCGGCCGGCTGCTGTACCAGGGGCGCTGGTTCGACCCGCAGGCGATCATGCTGCGCGAGAGCGCGCAGCGCTGGGTCGCGCGCGCGATCACCGGCGAGGTCACGCTCGAGCTGCGCCGCGGCAACGACTACTCGATCCTCGACACCGCGTCGCCGAACCTGACCTATCATCCCGAGCGGCTGACGATGGAGAAGGGCGAGTCGATGTTCACCCCGGCCGACCGCATCGGCCAGCTGACCATGCGCAACCTCGACATCGTCGACACACGCGACAAGCTCGCGATCTACGCGCGCAGCGGGCTGCTGTCGGTCGGCAGCGGCGCGTCGCTGCCGCGCCTGGCCGACGAGGACACTGCGCGGTGAGGCTGCGCCGGCGCGACGCGCTGTTCGCCGCGGCCGCGCTGCCGTGGTGGTCGACGCCGGTGTCGGCGGCGCTGCCCGCGCCCACCGGCACCGTCGTGCTGAGCGTCGGCGGAACGCTGCGTGCGCCGAATGCCGGCGCCGAGGCGCAGTTCGACATGGCCATGCTCGAGGCGCTGCCGCAGCACGAATTGCGCGTGCGCACGCCGTGGTACGACGGTGTGCGCCTGTTCACCGGGCCGCTGCTGCGCGACGTGCTCGACCGCGCCGGCGCGCACGGCACCGCGCTGCGCGCTCGGGCGCTCAACAACTACCGCGTCGACATCCCGGTCGACGACGTGCGACGCTGGGACGTGGTGCTCGCGCGGTTGCTCGACGGCAAGCCGATGTCGGTGCGCGAGAAAGGGCCGCTGTTCGTGATGTACCCGTTCGACCGCCACGACGAGCTGCGCAGCGCCGTGTACTACAGCCGCTGCATCTGGCAGCTGCGCTCGATCGAGGTGCGATGAGCGCCGCCGCACGGCCGCCCGAAGGCGGCGCTCTCCTCCCGCGGGGAGGGGGTCGCGGCAGCGGCCGGAGGGCCGACCGATGACCGCCGCCGCACGGCCGCCCGAAGGCGGCGCTCTCCTCCCGCGGGGAGGGGGCCGCGGCAGCGGCCGCAGGGCCGTGCGATGAGCGACGTCCCCGACGCCGCCCCGGCGCACCGGCTGGGCTGGCCGTTCTGGGCCACCGGCGCGCTGCTGGTGCTGGTGCTCGCCGCAGTGGCCTACGTCCAGTCGCGCCAGCACCAGCTGCTGAACCTCACCGACCAGTACGAGGAGGACTACCTGCAGATCAGCCTCGGGCAGATCGAGACCGAGTACCTGCGCCTGCGCGAAGTCTGGCACGACGCGGCGCAGGCCACGCCGGTGCCGGACGACGCGCTGCGCATGCGCTACGACATCTTCGTCAGCCGCGTCGACCTGCTCGGCAGCGCGACGGCCGAACGCCTGCTGCGCGACCGCCCCGAGTACCGCGACACCGAGCAGCTGCTGCGCGGCTTCGTGCGCGACGCCGACGCGCTGCTCGGCCCGCAGCCCGTGCGAGCGCTCGACGCCGAGGCGCTGCGCGCGCTGCAGCCGGCGCTGGACGCGCTCGACGAGCCGATCCACACGCTGACGCTCGAGTCGTCGCACCAGGCCAGCGCGCAGGTGGCGCTGCGCAACCAGACGGTGCGCCGGCACAACCAGGTCGCGCTCGGATTGACCGCGCTGCTGTCGGTGACCACGCTGGGGTTCGGGCTGGTCGCGATGGGCCAGATGCGCCAGCTCGACGGCCGACGCCAGCGCCTGCTCGCGCTGGCGCGCGACCTGCGCGAGGCGCGCCGCGCCGCCGAGGCGGCCAGCGAGGCGAAGAGCACGTTCCTCGCGAACATGAGCCACGAGATCCGCACGCCGTTCCACGGCCTGCTGGGCATGCTCTCGCTGCTGCGCGACACGCGGCTCGACGAGCGCCAGCGCGCGCAGCTGAAGACGGCCACCGAGTCGGCCGACCACCTGCTGGCGATCCTCAACGACGTGCTCGACCTGTCCAAGCTCGAGGCCGGCACGCTGCAGCTGAGCCCCGAACCGGTCGAGCTGCAGCGGCTGGTCGACGACGTCGAGGCGCTGATGCGCCCGCAGGTCATCGGCAAGGGGCTGGCGATGCACGTCGCGGTCGACTCGGCGCTGCCGCCGCGCGTGATGGTCGACGCGACGCGCGTCAAGCAGGTGTTGTTCAACCTGCTGTCCAACGCGATCAAGTTCTCCGACCGAGGCTCGGTGATGCTCGAGGTGCAGCGCGGCGACGCACGCATCGAGTTCATCGTCACCGACACCGGCATCGGCATCGACGAGGCGACGCTGACCCGGCTGTTCGAGCGCTTCACGCAGGGCGACGCCAGCCGTTCGCGCCGCCACTTCGGTGCCGGGCTGGGACTGGAGATCTCGCGCAACCTGGCGCGGCTGATGGGCGGCGACATCACCGTGCGCAGCACACCCGGCCAGGGCAGCCGATTCCAGTTCGACCTGCCGCTGGTCGAGGCGCCGCCGCCGGCGGTTGCCGCGGCGCCCGCGGAAGTGCCGGCGCCGGCGCGGTCGCTGCGCGTGCTCGCCGCCGAGGACCACCCGGTCAACCGGCTGTACCTGGCCGCGCTGCTCGAGCGCCTGGGCCACGACGCGCTGTTCGTCGAGAACGGCGTGCAGGCGGTGCACACGGCACGCGAGCTGGTCGACCGCGGCGAGCGCGTCGACCTGGTGCTGATGGACCTGCACATGCCCGAGCTCGACGGCGTCGAGGCGACACGGCGCATCCGCGCGCTCGGCGGCGCGATGGCCGCGGTGCCGATCATGGCGCTGACCGCCGACGTGTTCCCCGAGACCCGCGAGCGCTGCCTAGCCGCCGGCATGACCGGATTCCTCGCCAAGCCGGTCGACCCGAACGCGCTGTCGGCGGCGATGGCGCGGGCATAGGCAACCACCCGCGCCGCGCCGACCGCGTCGGCCCCGTGTGGGTCAGATCACCACGGGTTCGGGCTCGAGGCGGATGCCGAAGCGGCCGTAGACGCTCTCCTGGATCGCGCGCGCCAGCGTGACCACCTCGGCCCCGCTGGCGCCGCCGCGGTTGACCAGCACCAGCGCCTGGCGCTCGTACACGCCGGCGCGGCCGACCGACTTGCCCTTCCAGCCGCAGGCGTCGATCAGCCAGCCGGCGGCGAGCTTGCAGCGCCCGTCGGGCAGCACGTAGTGCACGACGTGCGGGTCGCGGCCGATGATGTCGCGGCACTGCTCGGCGCTGACCACCGGGTTCTTGAAGAAGCTGCCGGCGTTGCCGATCTCGGCCGGGTCGGGCAGCTTGGCGCGACGGATCTCGCACACCCAGTCGAAGATCGTGCGCGCGTCGGGCGCCGCGATGCCCGTCTCGTGCACCCTGCGCTCGAGGTCGAGGTAGCCGAGCACCGGCCGCCACGGCTGCGGCAGCCGCAGGCGCACGCGCGTGATCAGGCTCTTGCCGGCCAGCCCGCCGAAACCGCCGTGCTTGAACACGCTGTCGCGGTAGCCGAAGCGGCACGCGGCGGCGTCGAGCGTGACGCTGCGCCCGGTGACCAGGTCGACCGCGTCGAGCGCCTCGAAGCGCTCGGCCAGCTCGACGCCGTAGGCGCCGATGTTCTGCACCGGTGCGGCACCGACGGTGCCGGGGATCAGCGCCAGGTTCTCGAGCCCGGGCAGGCCCTGGTCGAGCGTCCACGCGACGAAGTCGTGCCAGTTCTCGCCACCGCCGGCCTCGACGATCACCGCGTCGTCGCGCCGCTCGACCACGCGCCGCCCGCGCACCTCGACTTTCAGCACCACCTGCTGCACGTCGCGCGTGAGCACGACGTTGCTGCCGCCGCCGAGCACCAGCTTGGGCTCGCGCCCCAGTTCGGGGTCGGCGAGCAGGCGCCGCACGTCGGCGTCGGCGGCGATGCGCGCCAGCGCGCGCGCCGTCGCCGGCAGCCCGAACGTGTTGTACGCACGCAGGCTGACGTTGCGTTCGACGGTGGGTCCCGCGGCGGAGGTCGGCATGGCAGAATTTTCCCCGATCGCCGCCTTCGCACCCGACCATGCCCAGCTTCGACGCCGTGCTCGAACCCGACCTCGTCGAGGTGCGCAACGCCGTCGACCAGAGCGCCAAGGAGGTCGGCACGCGCTTCGACTTCAAGGGCACCAGCGCGAGGGTCGAGCTCGGCGACAGGGGCATGGAGGTCACCCTCTACGGCGACAGCGACTTCCAGATCGGTCAGGTCAAGGACATCGTGCTGGCCAAGCTCGCCAAGCGAGGCGTCGACGTGCGCTTCGTCGACGCCGGCGCGAAGGTCGAGAAGATCGGCGGCGACAAGGTCAAGCAGTTGCTGCGCATCAAATCGGGCATCGACAGCGAGCACGCGAAGAAGATCCAGTCGCTGGTCAAGCACAGCAAGCTGAAGGTGCAGGCGTCGATCCAGGGCGACAGCGTGCGCGTCGCCGGCGCCAAGCGCGACGACCTGCAGGCGGCGATCGCGCTGCTGCGCCAGGAGGTCGCCGACCTGCCGCTGGCGTTCACCAACTTCAGGGAGTGACCACGCCCCCCGCCAGGCCCACCGCGGCCGCCGCTCGGCGGGTCTCGACGGCGTGCGCCTGGCTCGCGACGGGCCTGGCCGGCATCGCCGCCCACGCGCAGACCGTCACCTTCAACGGCAGCATCGGCGAGCGCGCGGCGCTGCTGGTGATCGACGGCCAGCCGCGCACGGTCGCGGTGGGAAGCGCCGCCGGAGGCGTGCGGCTGCTCGGCGTGCGCGACGGCGAGGCCGAGGTCGAGATCGACGCACGGCGCCAGCGGCTGCGCCTCGGGGCGCCGGTGGCGCTCGGCACGGGCGCGGCGCGCGACGGCGCATCCGCCAGCGTGGTGCTCAGCGCCGGCCCCGGCGGGCACTTCACGACGCTGGGCAGCATCAACGGCCGGCCGGTGCAGTTCATGGTCGACACGGGGGCGACGACGGTGGCGATGGGTCGCGCCGAGGCCGAGCGCATCGGCCTGGCGTGGCGCGAAGGCCGTGCGGTGGGCACGCGCACCGCCAACGGCGTGGTCGCGGCGCACGAGCTCACGCTGCGCACCGTGCGCGTCGGCGAGGTCGAGGTGGCCCAGGTGCGCGCGATCGTGCTGCCGCACGAGATGCCCTACGTGCTGCTCGGCAACTCGTTCCTGTCGCGCTTCCAGATGACGCGCGAGAACGACGTGATGCGGCTCGAGCGGCGGCCGTAGCCGCGGGGCCTGCTGCGCGCGCTCGATGCGCGCGGCCTACGCGCGCTCGATGCGCGCGTAGGCCGAGTGGTTGTGGATCGACTCGAAGTTCTCGACGTCGACGCGGTAGCGCCCGAGGCGCCGGTCGCCGTTCAGCCGCAGCGCGACGTCTCGCACCAGGTCCTCGACGAACTTCGGGTTCTCGTACGCGCGCTCGGTGATCCACTTCTCGTCGCTGCGCTTGAGCAGCGGCCAGATCTCGCTCGACGCGCTGTCCTCGGCGAAGCGGACCAGTTCGTGCCATTCGACCGGCTCGCACAGCTCGGCGCGGATCGTCACCAGCGAGCGCTGGTTGTGCGCGCCGTAGTCGGAGATCTCCTTCGAGCACGGGCACAGGCTCTTCACCGGCACCGCCACCTCGGCCCACACCGCGGTGCGTGCGTCGCGCGCCTCGGCGATCCAGCGGCCCTGGTAGTCGAGCAGGCTGGCGACGCCCGAGACCGGCGCGCGCTTCTTCAGGAAGAACGCGAAGCGCGCCTCGATGCGACCCTCGGTGGCGTGCAACCGCTCGAGCATCGCCGCGAGCTGCCCCCGCAGCGTCGGCGCGTCGAGCACGACGTCGCCGGCGACCAGGTCGTTGAGCCAGCCGACGAAGCGCGACATGTGCGTGCCCTTGCGCTCGGCGGGCAGCATCACGTCGAGGTCCCAGGCCGCCTGCGTGTGCTGCACCGCGCCGGCCACGCGCACCGCCAGCGGGTAGCGCACGTCCTTGATGCCCACGCGCTGGATCGCCAGCCGGCGCTCGTCGCGCTCGCTCTGCGTGTCGGGGATGTGCAGCGTGTCGGTGGGATGGCTCATGACGTGTGGCGGCCGGACGCCGCGCGCGGTGACTTCCGGCTGTCGCCGGAGCTTCGCACCGTTCGCGCCGCCTTGCCGGATTGGGCCCTTTCGCGTTGTCGCGCCGGTGACGCGACGCTCAGCGGCTGGCGGCCACCGCCAGCGGTGCCGGGCGCACGCGCGGCGTGTCGCCGAAGCGCTCGACGACGGCGCGCTCGATGCCGGCCGCGTCGAGCCCGAGCAGCGCGAGCAGGCGCGCCGGGTCGCCGTGATCGACGAAGTCGTCGGGCAGCCCCAGCGCGAGCACCGGCACGTCGATGCCGGCAGCGTGCAGCGCCTCCATCACCGCAGCGCCGGCGCCGCCGGCGATGCAGCCCTCCTCGACGGTGACCACGGCGTCGTGCGTGCGCGCGAGCTCGACGACGAGCGCGGTGTCCAGCGGCTTGACGAAGCGCATGTCGGCCACCGTCGCGCCCAGCCGCCGCCCGGCCTCGAGCGCCGGGTGCAGCAGCGTGCCGAACGCGAGCACGGCGATGCGCTGGCCGCGCTCGCGCACCACCCCGCGGCCCCACTCCCACTCGCCCAGCGCGCTGTCGATCGCCGCGCCGACGCCGGCGCCGCGCGGGTAGCGCACCGCTGCCGGGTGCGCGCGGCGATACGCCGTGGTCAGCGCCTGGCGGCACTCGTTCTCGTCCGACGGTGCGAGCAGCGCCACGTTCGGCAGGCAGCGCAGGTAGGCGATGTCGAAGGCACCGCAGTGCGTCGCGCCGTCGGCGCCGACGACGCCGGCGCGATCGAGCGCGAGCACCACCGGCAGGTTCTGGATAGCCACGTCGTGCACCAGTTGGTCGTAGCCGCGCTGCAGGAAGGTGCTGTAGATCGCGACCACCGGCTTCAGCCCCTCGCAGGCCAGCCCGGCAGCGAAGGTCACCGCGTGCTGCTCGGCGATGCCGACGTCGAAGCAGCGTTTCGGAAATCGCCGCTGGAACTCGACCATGCCCGAGCCCTCGAGCATCGCCGGGGTGATCGCCACCAGCCGCTCGTCGGCGGCGGCCATGTCGCACAGCCACTGGCCGAAGACCTGCGTGAAGGTCGGCTTGCCCGGCGCAGCGGGCTTGACCAGCCCCTGCGCCGGGTCGAACTTGCCCGGCCCGTGGTAGGCGATCGGGTCGGCCTCGGCCAGCTTGTAGCCGTAGCCCTTCTTCGTGATCACATGCAGGAACTGCGGGCCGGGCTTGTCGCGCAGGTTCTCCAGCGTCGGGATCAGCGCGTCGAGGTCGTGGCCGTCGATCGGGCCGACGTAGTTGAAGCCGAACTCCTCGAAGATCGTGCCCGGCGCGACCATGCCCTTGGCGTGCTCCTCGAGGCGGCGCGCCAGTTCGAGCAACGGCGGCGCGGCCTTGAGCACCTGTTTGGCGCCCTCGCGCGCGGCGGCGTAGAACTTGCCGCTGATCAGCCGCGCCAGGTGCTTGTTCAGCGCACCGACCGGCGCGCTGATCGACATGTCGTTGTCGTTGAGCACGACCAGCAGGTTGGCCGGCACGCCCGCGTGCGGCACGCCGGCGTTGTTCAGCGCCTCGAAGGCCTGGCCGGCGCTCATCGCACCGTCGCCGATCACGGCCACCACCTTGCGCTGCTCGCCCTTGAGCTGCGACGCGATCGCCATGCCCAGCGCCGCCGAAATCGACGTCGAGCTGTGCGCGGTGCCGAAGGTGTCGTACTCGCTCTCGTCGCGGCGCGGGAAGCCGCTGATGCCGCCGAGCTGGCGCAGCGTGTCCATGCGCTCGCGCCGGCCGGTGAGGATCTTGTGCGGGTAGGTCTGGTGGCCGACGTCCCAGACGATGCGGTCGTGCGGCGTGCGGTAGACGGCGTGCAGCGCGATCGTCAGCTCGACGGTGCCGAGGTTGCTCGACAGGTGGCCGCCGGTCTTGCTGACGCTGGCCAACAAGAAGCCGCGCAGTTCGTCGGCCAGCGTGGCGAGCTGTTCGCCCGACAGCCGGCGCAGGTCGGCGGGGCTGTCGATGGTCTGCAGCAGCGGGTACGCGGTCATGGAGGTGGCAGTGGGTTCGCCCGGTGCGGCGCTGGACACGGTGGAGGCGGGCCTCAGCTGGTGCGGTCGACGACCAGGTGCGCCAGCGCGCGCAGCCGCTGCGCCGGCAGCGCGCTGCGTTCGAGCGCCTCGAGCGCCTCCTCGCGCAGCGCGAAGGCGCGTTCGCGCGACGCCGCCAGCCCGAGCACCGAGACGTAGGTCGGCTTGTTCGACTCGCGGTCCTTGCCGGCGGTCTTGCCCAGCGTCTGCGACGGCTGCGTCACGTCGAGGATGTCGTCGACGACCTGGAACGCCAGGCCGATCGCCGCGCCGTAGTCGGCCAGCGCGCACCAGGCGTCGGCGCCGACGTCGCCGCAGGCCGCGCCCATCAGCACGCTGGCGCGCAGCAGCGCGCCGGTCTTGCGCATGTGCATGTCGCGCAGGGCCGGCTCGTCGAGCCGCCGGCCGGTGCTCGCCAGGTCGATCGCCTGGCCGCCGGCCATCCCGGCGTGCCCCGCGGCACGCGCGAGCAGACCGCACAGCCGCGCCTGCAGCGCCGGCGCGACCCCCGAGGACGGCGTCAGCAGCTCGAAAGCCAGCGCCTGCATCGCATCGCCGGTCAGCAGCGCCTGCGCCTCGCCGTAGGCCACGTGCACGGTCGGCTTGCCGCGGCGCAGCACGTCGTTGTCCATGCAAGGCAGGTCGTCGTGCACCAGCGAGTAGGCGTGGATCAGCTCGACCGCGACCCCGGCGCGCAGCGCCGCCTCGGCGTCGCCGCCGACCGCCTCGGCGGCGGCGCGCACCAGCAGCGGGCGCAGCCGCTTGCCGCCATCGAGCACGCCGTAGCGCATCGCCGCGCCGAGCCCGGCCGGCGCGTCGGCGGGCACCCAGCGCTCGAGTGCCGACTCGACCTCGGCCAGCGAAGCGCGCACCCAGTCGTCGAACTCGGGCGCGACGTGCGGCGGCCTCACGCGCTGGTCCATGGCTTGAGCTGGCCTTCCTCGAGCACCTTGACCTGCTCCTCGACGGCCTGCAGCCGCTCGCGGCACAGGGTCAGCAACTCGGCGCCGCGACGGTAGCTGTCGAGCAGGCGGTCCAGCGGCATCTGACCGGCCTCCATCGCCTGCACGAGCTGCTCGAGCTCGGCCAGCGCCTGCTCGTAGGTCGGCGCGTCGGCGGGCCGGGCGGTGGATCGCGGCATTTCGGAACGTGAAATTCGAGGGCCCCGATTGTATTCGTCGCCCCGGCCACGGCGCGCGGCGGGAACCGCGGTGCCCCGGCAGGGTCGCACGCCGTTCTTGCCGCACCGCAAGCGCCGCAGACGGGCCCGCCGACTAGAATCCGCGGCCCCGCGCGCGGCAACGCCGCCGCGGCACGAGGCCTTCGGTGGCGTGCGTCGCGCATCCCCAAGCGTTCGCGTCCGTCGTCCGGGGGCGGTTCGACATCGGTTTTTGGAGATCCTGAGGATCATGTCCGACCTGAGCCTCGCGCTCGACGCCCTCGAGCGCGGCCGTTCGCAGCTGTCCGTGGCCACCTACTTCGACGAGGGCCTGTTCCGCAGGGAGCACGAACTCATCTTCCAGCGCGGTCCGCGCTACCTGGGGCACGAGCTGGCGGTGCCCGAGGTCGGCGACTACTACGCGCTGCCGTTCGAAGGCGAAGGCCGCGCGCTGCTGCGCACGCCCGAAGGCGTCGAGCTGGTCTCCAACGTCTGCCGCCACCGGCAGGCGGTGATGCTGCGCGGGCGCGGCCACACGCAGTCGAACATCGTGTGCCCGCTGCACCGCTGGACCTACGACCTGCAGGGGCGGCTGATCGGCGCGCCGCACTTCGCCGACGACCCCTGCCTGCACCTGAACCGCTACCGGCTGCGCACCTGGAACGGTATGCTGTTCGAGGACAACGGCCGCGACATCGATGCCGACCTCGCCCGGCTGGGCCCGCGCGCCGAACTCGACTTCGCAGGCTACGTGCTCGACAAGATCCACGTCCACGAGTGCGACTACAACTGGAAGACCTTCATCGAGGTCTACCTCGAGGACTACCACGTCGCGCCGTTCCACCCCGGCCTGGGGCACTTCGTGACCTGCGACGACCTGCGCTGGGAGTTCGGCGCGCACCACTCGGTGCAGACGGTGGGCATCAGCGCCGCGCTGTCCAAGCCCGGCAGCGAGGTGTACCGGCGCTGGCACGAGGCGCTGCTGGCGTACCGCGACGGCAAGCCGCCGACGCACGGCGCGATCTGGCTGACCTACTACCCGAACATCATGATCGAGTGGTACCCGCACGTGCTGGTGGTCTCGACGCTGTACCCGAAGGGCCCGCAGAAGACGACCAACATCGTCGAGTTCTACTACCCCGAGGAGATCGCCGCGTTCGAGCGCGAGTTCGTCGAGGCCGAGCAGGCCGCGTACATGGAGACCTGCGTCGAGGACGACGAGATCGCGCTGCGCATGGACGCCGGGCGCAGGGCGCTGTACGAGCGCGGCGACGACGAGGCGGGCCCGTACCAGAGCCCGATGGAAGACGGCATGCGCCACTTCCACGAGTGGTACCGCACGCAGATGGGCATGGGGCGCACGCGGGCCTGAGGCGTCCGCGACGCGCCCGCGGCGGGCGGGCGCCGCGCACGGCGCTCCACGACAATGCGCCGCATGTCCGCGCCGTGGCTGATGCTCGTCTCCTCATTCCTGTTCGCCAGCATGGGCGTGTGCGTCAAGTTCGCGTCGGCGCAGTACGGCGCCGGCGAGATCGTGTTCTACCGCGGGCTGGTCGGCGCCGTCGTGATCGCCGGGCTGACGCGCGTCAACGGCGGCACGCTGCGCACCCGCGTGCCGGCGATGCACTTCTGGCGCAGCATCGTCGGCGTCGCGTCGCTGATGCTGTGGTTCTACGCGATCGCCGGACTGCCGCTGGCCACCGCGGTGACGCTGAACTACATGTCCTCGGTGTGGATGGCGCTGTTCCTGATCGGCGGTGCGGTGATGCTCGGCTCGAAGCGTGTCGACGGCCGGCTCGTCGCCGCGGTGCTGGTGGGCTTCGCCGGCGTCGCGCTGGTGCTGCGCCCGACGATCGACGACCACCAGCTGTGGTACGGTCTGTGCGGACTGGTGTCGGGCATGATGGCCGCGCTGGCCTACCTGCAGGTGACCACGCTGGGCCGCGCCGGCGAGCCCGAGTACCGCATCGTCTTCTACTTCTCGCTGGGCAGCGTCGCCGCCGGCGCCGCGACGATGGCGCTGCACGGCGCGAGTGCGCACACCCCGGTCGGCCTGCTGCTGCTGGCCATCGGCGCGCTGGCCACCGTCGCGCAGATGCTGATGACGCGCGCCTACGCGATCGGCCGCGCGCTGTCCAACGCCAGCCTGCAGTACCTGGGCATCGTCTTCGCGTTCGTCTACGGCGTGCTGCTGTTCGACGACCCGGTCACGACGATGGCCGTGCTCGGCATGGTGCTGATCGTCGCCGCCGGACTGGCCGCCACGCTGCTGCGTGCGCGCGCCTCACCCCCCGACGCCCGGGGCCCGGCGGCCGAGAGCTGAGTAGCCGCGACGCAGTCCGCCGATGACCCACCACACGCTGATCCGTGCCGACACCCTGCTCGAGCGCCTGCGCCACGGCACGCCCACGGTGCTGCTCGACTGCGGCTTCGACTTGTTCGACCCTGCTGCCGGCGAGCGTGCCTACGCCGCCGGCCACCTGCCCGGCGCGCACTACCTGCACCTCGAACGCGACCTGTCGGGCCCGACGCGCGACGCCGCGGGGCGCTTCCGCGGCCGGCACCCGCTGCCGGCGCGCGACGCGTGGGCCGCCCTCGTCGCTCGGCTCGGCATCGCGCCCGGCGTGCAGGTGGTGGCCTACGACGCGCAGGGCGGCCCCTGCGCGGCGCGCGCCTGGTGGCTGCTGCGCTGGATCGGCCACGATGCGGCGGCGGTGCTCGACGGCGGCGTGGCCGCGTGGCAGGCCGCGGGCGGCACGCTGACCACGGCCGCGCCGGGGCGCCTCGACGCGGCGCCGTACCCGGCGCGCGCCGACGCGATGCCGCTGGTCGACGCCGCGGCGCTGCAGGCGCGCCTGGGCCGCGTGTGCCTGCTCGACGCGCGTGCCGGCGAGCGCTTTCGCGGCGAGGTCGAACCGCTGGACGCCGCCGCGGGGCACGTGCCGGGCGCACTGCACCGCTTCTTCATGGACAACCTGCGACCCGACGGCCGCTTCAAGGACGCGGCGACGCTGCGCGCCGAACTGCTGCCGCTGGTCGGCGCCGCCGCGCCGGCCGACGTCGTGCACATGTGTGGCTCGGGTGTCACCGCCTGCCACAACCTGCTCGCGCTCGCGCACGCCGGCCTGGGCACCGGCGCGCTGTACCCCGGCTCGTGGAGCGAGTGGTCGAGCGACCCCGCGCGCGCGCTGGCCCGCGACGGCGCAGCGCCCGGGGCGGGCGCGTCCTCTTGACCTGCCTCAAGCCGGGCACCCGTTCCGGTGCAACACTGCCGCCCTGACCCCCCTCCCCTGACGACAGGAGCCTCCATGTACAAGCACATCCTGATCCCCACCGACGGTTCCGAGATCTCCGCCAAGGCGGTCGAGCAGGCGATCGCGCTGGCCAAGCTCACCGGGGCGGCGCTGAGCGCGCTCAGCGTGAAGGAGCCGTTCCCGTACAGCGCGATCTCCGAGATGCAGCCGACGCCGCCGCAGGAGTTCTACGACGCGCAGGAGCGCATCGCCTCGGCGCGCGTGAAGTCCGTGGTCGACGGCGCGGCCGCCGCCGGCGTCAAGTGCACCGCCACCACCGTCGAGGCGCTGCACCCGTGGGAAGCGATCTGCGACCACGCGAAGGCCAACGGCTGCGACCTGATCGTGATGGCTTCGCACGGCCGGCGCGGTGTCGCCGCGCTGCTGCTGGGCAGCGAGACGCAGAAGGTGCTGACGCACACCGCCACGCCGGTGCTGGTCGTCAAGTGAGCCCGCGCGCCACGGCCGGTCGCGGCCGCGGCGCCTGCCCGGCAGACGTCGGGCCGCCCCGGGTCTTCTCGCTGCGGCGGGGGCAGGCCGGGCGGACCCTCAGTGCGCGTGCAGCAGCGCGGTCGCGCCGCTGACCAGCAGCAGCCCCGCGCCGATCCACGCCACCTGCGCCAGCGTCTGCGCCAGCGGCAGCCGGCGCTGCAGTTGCGGCAGCAGGTCGGCCACCGCGACGTAGATGAAGCTGCTCGACGCGACCACCAGCAGGTACGGGAACAGGTCCGCCCACGGCCTGGCGACGTAGTAGCCGAGCACCCCGCCGGCCACCGCGGCGGCGCCCGACAACGCGTTGTACAGCAGCGCCTTGGCGCGCGAGAAGCCGGCATTGAGCAGCACGATGTAGTCGCCGACCTCCTGCGGGATCTCGTGCGCGACCACCGCCAGCGCCGTGACGATGCCCAACTGCGTGTCGGCGAGGAACGCGGCGGCGATGATGATGCCGTCGCAGAAGTTGTGGATGCTGTCGCCCAGCAGCACGCTCCAGCCGCCGGTGCCGGCTTGCTCGGCGTCGAAGCCGTGGTGGTGGTGGTGGTGCGGGTCGTCGCCCTCGTGGTGGTGGCCGTGCCGGTACAGCTCGGCCTTCTCGAGCAGGAAGAAGAACAGCAGGCCGCCGAGCAGCGCGGCGAACAGGCGGTCGGCGCCGGCGTCGCTGTCGAAGGCCTCGGGCAGCACGTGCAGCAGCGAGGTGCCCAGCAGCACGCCGGCCGACAGGCTGACCAGGCTCTTGACCACGCGGCCGAGCACCGCCACCGTCAGGCTGGCGGCGATCAGCACCGACAGCGCGCCGCCGAGCAACGTCGCCGCGATGATGTAGCCGAGGGTCATGGGGGATCGGGAAGGGTCGGTGGCCCCGGCCGTGCGCGGGTGCCTGTGGTGGCGCGATGTTATCGGGCGCGTCGGGCGCGACGCCGGCGGTCGGCCGATGCGGCGCCGGCACAACGGAGCCGGTCGCGAATGCCCGCACAATGCCCGTCATGGTCGCCGCCCCGTCCAGCACCGCCGGTCTGCTCGCCGCCGTCGACCTGGGATCGAACAGCTTCCGCCTCGAGATCGGCCAGATCGCGCACGGCCGCTACCGCCGCATCGACTACCTGAAGGAGACCGTGCGCCTGGGCGGCGGGCTCGACGCCAACGGCATGCTCACCGACGCGGCGGCGCAGCGCGGGCTCGACTGCCTGGCGCGCTTCGCCAGCCGGCTGGCGGGTTTTCGCGGGGCGCAGGTGCGCGCGGTGGCCACGCAGACGCTGCGCGAGGCGCGCAACCGCGACGCGTTCCTGCTGCGCGCGCAGGGCGTGCTCGGGTACCCGATCGAGGTCATCTCCGGGCGCGAGGAGGCACGGCTGATCTACGCCGGCGTCGCGCACGTGCAGCCGTCCGACGCGCGCCGGCTGGTGGTCGACATCGGCGGGCGCTCGACCGAGATGATCATCGGTGCCGGGCGCTCGCCGCTGGTGGCCGAGTCGTTCCAGGTCGGCAGCGTCAGCCTGTCGCAGCGCTTCTTCGGCGACGGGCGCCTCACCGAGGCGGCGTTCCGCGCCGCGCAGGTGGCCGCCGGCGCCGAGATCGAGGAGGCGCTCGAGACCTTCGCGCGCGGTCGCTGGCACGAGGCGCTCGGGTCGTCGGGCACCGTCAGCGCGGTGTCGCAGCTGCTGGTGGCCAGCGACGTCAGCGCCGGCGAGATCACGCCGGCGGCGCTGCGCTGGTGCATCGCGCGCTGCATCGACGCCGGCCACGTCTCGAGGCTGCGACTGCCCGGGCTGCGCAACGACCGCCGCCCGGTGCTCGCCGGGGGGCTGTCGATCCTGTACACGCTGGCCACGCACTTCGCCATCGACGCGCTGCGCCCGACCAAGGGCGCGCTGCGCCAGGGCGTGATCGTCGACCTGCACGAGCGGCTCGCCGCGCGCCAGCGCGCGCGCGGCGGCGACATGCGCGACGCCTCGGTGGCCGAGCTGCAGCGGCGCTTTCGCGTCGACGTCGCGCAGGCGCAGCGCGTGGGCGCGGTCGCGCGGTCGCTGTACGAAGGCGTCGCCGGCGACGCCGACACCGACGCCCCCCGGGAACTGGCCTGGGCCTGCGATCTGCACGAGATCGGGATGATGGTCTCGCACCACGACCACCACCGCCACAGCGCGTACCTGCTGGCGCACGTCGACGCGCCGGGTTTCTCGCAGAGCCAGCAGCGCCGCGTCGGCGAGCTGGCGCTCGGCCAGCGCGGTGGGCTGCGCAAGATCGAGCACGCGTTCGTCAACGACGCGTTCACCTGGCAGGTGCTGTGCCTGCGGCTGGCGGTGATCAAGTGCCACGCGCGCGGCAGGGTCGACACCAACGCACTGCGGCTGCGCCGCGACGGCGCGCGCGCGGCGCTGTCGTTCAGCCGCGAGTGGGCCGCGACGCACCCGCGCACGCTGTTCCTGCTCGAGGAGGAAGCCGAGACCTGGAACCGCGGCGGGCCGCTGCAGCTGGTGCTGGTGAACTGAAAGCGCGGGTGGCGCGGCGGCTCAGACCTGTTCCGGCCCGCGCACCGTCACCAGCACCACCTCGCGCTCGCCGCCGCGCTGGCGCGAGCGCAGCCACCACACGCCGGCCTTGCGCACGCTCCACGGCATCGTGACGCCGGCCATCAGGTACGCCGCGGTCAGCCCCAGCGTCGGCTGGTGGCCGACGACGAGCACCGGGTCGCGCGCATCGGGCCAGCGCACCGCGGCCAGCAGCGCGTCGACCGTGCCGTCGGGCGCCAGCGCCGGCACGGTCTTGAACTTGCCGTTCAGCGCCTGCGCCGTCTGCTGGCAGCGCCGCGCCGGGCTGGCCAGCACCTTCGTGCCGGCCGGCAGGTGACGGTCGAGCCACTCGGCCATGCGCCGCGCCTGGCGCTCGCCCTTCGCGCTCAGCGCGCGGTCGAGGTCGTCGCCGTCCCCGGGCGACTCGACGGCCTCGGCGTGGCGCCACAGGATCAGGTCCATGCCCGGTGCGCGGTGTTCAGCCGCCGTAGCGCCGCATCAGCGCGCGCTGCGCGCTGACCGCACGCTGGCCGGCGGCCGGGCGCACGCGCTCGTAGTGGCCGTCGGCGTGCAGCGTCCACGCGTCGAGCGTGTCGTGCAGGTACGGCACCAGGCACTCGTCGATCACGCGCTGGCGCAGCGTCGCGTCGCGCACCGGCCACGCCACCTCGATGCGGCGCAGCATGTTGCGGCTCATCCAGTCGGCGCTGCTCAGGTACAGCACCTCGTCGGCGTCGCCGTCGCCCCAGGCGAAGTACGCCACGCGCGTGTGCTCGAGGAAGCGCCCGACCACCGAGCGCACGCGGATGCGGCCGGTGTGCCCCGGCACGCCCGGTGGCAGCATGCACGCACCGCGCACGACGAGGTCGATGTCGGCGCCGGCGCGGCCGGCGGTAACCAGCGCGTCGATCAGCGCGACGTCGGTCAGCGCGTTGACCTTGACGACGATGCGCGCACGCCGCCCGGCGCGCGCCGCGTCGGCGACCTGCTGGATGTGGCGCAGCATGCGCCGGTGCAGCACGAACGGCGCGGTCAGCAGGTGGCGCGGCGGGCGCAGCCGCACCAGGCTGGCCAACTGCTGGAACACCGCGTCGGCGTCGGCGGTGAGTTCGGCGTCGGCCGTCAGGTAGCCGACGTCGGTGTACAGCCGCGCGGTCTTCGGGTTGTAGTTGCCGGTCGACAGGTGTGCGTAGCGGCGCAGACGGTGGCCCTCGCGGCGCGTGACGACCAGCATCTTCGCGTGCGTCTTCAGCCCGACGATGCCGTAGACCACCTGCGCGCCCACCGCCTCGAGCCGCTCGGCCCAGTTGATGTTGGCCTCCTCGTCGAAGCGCGCCTTCAGTTCGACGACGACCATCACCTCCTTGCCGCGGCGCACCGCCTCGAGCAGCAGGTCCATCAGCACGCTCTGCGCGCCGGTGCGGTAGATCGTCTGCTTGATCGCCAGCACGTCGGGGTCGTGCACCGCCTCGCGCAGGAACTGCACCACCGGCTCGAAGCTCTCGAACGGGTGGTGCAGCAGCACGTCGCCCTCGCGCAGGCACTCGAAGATCGGCTTGTCGCGCGGCAGCCGGCGCTCGGGCCATGCCGGCTCGTAGGCGGGGAAGCGCAGCGGCTCGGCGTCGGCCTGGTCGATCAGCTGGTTCAGACGCACCAGGTTCACCGGACCGTTGACGCGGTACAGCGCCTCGGGCGGCAGCGCGAACTGCTGCAGCAGGAACTCGGCCAGTTCGTCGGGACAGGTCGCCACCACCTCCAGGCGGATCGCCTGCCCGAAGTGGCGCCTCGTCAGCCCCGAGCGCAGCGCCTGGCGCAGGTTCTTCACGTCGTCCTCGTCGACCTCGAGCTCGCTGTCGCGCGTGACGCGGAACTGCGAGAAGAAGGTCACCTCGCGACCCGGGAACAGCTCGTGCAGGTGCGCACGGATCACGCTGGTGAGCATGACGAACGCCTGGCGGCCACCGCTGATGTCGTCGGGCAGGCGGATCACGCGCGGCAGCACGCGCGGCACCTTGACGATGGCGATGCGGTTCTCGCGCCCGAACGCGTCGCGCCCGCCCAGGCGCACGATGAAGTTCAGGCTCTTGTTGGCCACCTGCGGGAACGGGTGTGCCGGGTCGAGCCCCACCGGCACCAGCAGCGGGCGCACCTGCTGCTCGAAGAAGCGCGCCACCCACGCGCGTTGCGCCTCGCTGCGCTCGGCGTGGTTGATGACGACGATGCCCTCGCGCTGCAGCGCCGGCATCACCTCGTCGTTGAACAGCGCGTACTGCTCGTCGATCAGCCGATGCGCCTCGGCCCCGACGTCGCGCAGGTCGCGCAGCGACACCCCGGTGCCCGGCCGGCGCGCGAGCTCGAGATAATCGGCGAAGCGCACCTCGAAGAACTCGTCGAGGTTCGACGACACGATGGTGACGTAGCGCAGCCGCTCGAGCAGCGGCACGTCGTCGCGCCGCGCCTGCGCGAGCACGCGGCGGTTGAACTCCAGCGTCGAGCGCTCGCGGTCGAGCAGCACCAGCGGTGGTGCGTCGGGCGCCTGACCGTCGGCGGGCGCGACGGGTTCGGGCGCGCGGTCGATGTCCATCGACCGCCATTATGGACATGCCTTCGTGACCCGCCGATGACAGTGCGCGACGGCGCCCGCGGCGGTGCTGCGGGCGGGTCAGCGCCGGGGCACGCCGCCGCGCGGCAGGCTCGGCGCGATCAGCCAGCGACCGGTCACCGCCGCCCAGCCGGCGAACGCCGCGGACCAGAGCAGCAGCGCCGCGCCCGGCCACGAGGCGTCGCCGAGCACCGCGGCCGCGAGCCGCGCCAGCGTCGCCGCCGCGACGGCCCAGCCGGTCCATGCCAGCGCGCGCGGTGGCTGCAGCGCGCGCCCGGTGTGGCGCAGCGCGACGCGGGTCATCAGCGACAGCATCACCTGGCCGAGCGCCCCGACGGTGAAGGCGTGCACCCACAGCGCGTCGGGCCAGGCACGCGGCAGCAGGCCGGCGTCGGCGAGCGCCTTCAGCGCGAACGCCGCCAGCAGCCACGCGAAGCCGGCGTGCAGCCCCGCGACCAGCGGCGCGTCGAGCGCGCGCCAGCCGCGCCAGCGTGCGACGCGCCAGCCCTGCAGCACGAGCGCGGCCAGCGCGAGCCCGGCCGCGGGCGCACCCGCGACCCCGGCGACGTCGGCCCCGGCCAGCGCCAGCAGCGCCGCCAGCGCCGCCGCCTCGAGCGGCCAAGAGGTCGCCGCCGGCGCGCCCCGGCCCGCCGCGCGCAGCGCGTTGCCGGTGAACACCGGGGTCAGCAGCCCGCCGCCGAGCGTGAACAGCAGCACCAGCACCCACAGCGCGGCGCGCAGCGCGCGCTGCGCCAGCGCCGCGTCGCCGGCGGCGGCGTGGAACGCCGCGTTGGCCGCGGCCAGCGCCAGCACGATCGGCAGCACCGCACGCCAGACGCGCCGCCGCACGCGCCACAGCGGCGGCGCCAGCCACGCGGCGAGCAGCAGCGGCAGCGCCAGATCGGCCGCGGCGACGAGTGCCGCCGGCAGCCACGGCGACGCCCAGAACGCGACGCGGCCGGCCAGCCACAGCGCCGCCAGCGTCGCCAGCGGCGCGCCGTGCAGCTCGGCCGTGCCGGCCCAGCTCGGCAGCGCGGTCAGCAGCACGCCGACGACGATCGCCGTCGCGAAACCGAACAGCATCTCGTGCGCGTGCCAGTGCGCCGGCAGCGTCACGCCCGCCCCCCACGCGGCGACGCCGGCCGCGGCGAGCAGCGGCGCGTACAACGCGCCCAGCAGGAAGAACGGGCGGAACGCGCTGGCCCACAACGGCGCATGCGGCGCGCTCACCGTGGTGGCCCTCAGCGGTCGAACGCCGCGCGGCACCGCGCCAGCCGCTCGCGCGCGGCCCCGGCGCTGCGCTGCCACACCGCGCCGAATCCGCGTGCCCCCCACGTGGCCCGCGCCAGCGCCAGCGCGGCGTCGAAGTGCGCCGCGTCGAGCCGCCCGGCGGCGTGCTCGACCGCGGCCACGTAGTCGTCGCGCAGCGCGCGCGCCAGCCGCACATCGGGGTCGCGGCCGAACGGGTCGACCGCGCTGCCGCGCAGCGCGCGCAGCGCGGCCAGCGCGCGCAGCAGCGGCCGCGACCAGGGCCCGAAGGCGCGCTTGCGCGGCGCGCCGCCGTCGGCGTCGGGGCGCGCGAGCCACCGCGGCGCGAAGTGCCAGTGCACGCGCGGCGTGCCGTCGAAGGCGGCGCGCAGGGCGGCGTCGAAGCCGGCGTCGGTGTGCAGCCGCGCGACCTCGTAGACGTCCTTGTGCGCGAACAGCGCGTACGCGCCGCGCGCCACCGCGTCGGCCAGCGCCTCGCTGCCCGGTCGCACGCGCCGTTCGGCGGCGCGCACGCGTTCGACCAGCGCCGCGTAGCGTGCCGCGTAGGCCGGGCCCTGGTACGCGACGAGCGCCTGCCGCCGCCGCGCGACGGCTTCGTCGAGGCCGGCCGACAGGCGGCGCCACGGCGGCGGGTGCTCGGCGCCGTGCGCGCTCGCGTGCACCGCCGCCGCGTCGATCGCCGCGCGCCGGCCCCACGCGAACGCGCGCCGGTTGTCGTCGACCGCGACGCCGTGCAGCTCGAAGGCGCGCCACAGCGCCTCGCGAGACACCGGCACCCAGCCGCGCTGCCACGCCAGCCCGAGCATGAACATGTTGGCAGCGATCGAGTGCCCGAGCAGCGCGGTGGCCAGCCGCGTCGCGTCGAGCGCCTCGACGGCGTCGTCGCCCAGCGCCGCGTGCAGCCGCGCCAGCGTGGCGTCGCGCGGGAACGCGAGGTCGGGGTCGCGCACGAACTCGCCGGTGATCGTCGCGGCGGTGTTCACCAGCGCGCGCGTGCGCCCCTTCGCGCAGCGGCGCAGCGCGTCGGGCGAAGCGGCGACGAGCAGGTCGGCGCCGATCAGCGCGTCGGCGCCGCCGGGCTCGATGCGCGGCGCCGCCAGCTCGGCGGGCGCGCGCGCGAAGCGCAGGTGCGACAGCACCGCACCGCCCTTCTGCGCGAGCCCGGTGACGTCGAGCACGCTGACGCCCAGCCCGTCGAGGTGCGCCGCCATGCCCAGCAGCGCCCCGACCGTGACCACGCCGGTGCCGCCGACGCCGGCCACCAGCAGCGACCACGGCGCGTCGAGCGCCGGCGGCGTGGGCGGCGGCAGCGCCGCGTCGTCGACCTCCAGCGGCCGGCCGCGCCGCGGCGACGCGCCCTCGACGGTGACCAGTGCCGGGCAGCAGCCCTCGAGGCAGCTCAGGTCGTCGTTGCAGGTGAACGCGTCGATCGCGCGGCGTGTGCCGAACTCGGTGTCTACCGGCACCAGCGACAGGCAGTTCGAGCGCGCGGCGCAGTCGCCGCAGCCCTCGCACACCAGCTCGTTGATGAAGGCGTGGCGCGCCGCCGGCGGCAGCGCGCCGCGCTTGCGGCGGCGCCGGCTCTCGGTGGCGCAGGTCTGGTCGTAGACCAGCGCGGTGACGCCCGGCACCGCGGCCAGTTCGCGCTGCACCGCCTCGAAGCGCTCGCGCGGGTGCACCTGCACGCCCGCCGCGAAGGCGGCGTCGCGCGGGTACTTGGACGGGTCGTCGGCGACCACCGCGATGCGCGCGACGCCTTCGGCGGCGAGCTGGCGCGTGATCTGCGGCACCGACAGCGGCCCGTCGACCGGCTGGCCGCCGGTCATCGCGACCGCGTCGTTGTAGAGGATCTTGTAGGTGATGTTCACGCCGGCGGCCACCGCGGCGCGGATCGCCAGCAGGCCGGAGTGGAAGTAGGTGCCGTCGCCCATGTTGGCGTACACGTGCCGCACGCCGGCGTGTTCCGCCGCGCCGAGCCAGGTCGCGCCCTCGCCGCCCATCTGGCTGATGGTCAGCGTCGAGCGGTCCATCCACGCGGCCATCAGGTGGCAGCCGACGCCGGCCAGCGCGCAGGCGCCCTCGGGCACGCGCGTCGAGCGGTTGTGCGGGCAGCCCGAGCAGAAGTACGGTGTGCGCTGCAGCGGCGCCGGTGGCAGCGCGGCGAAGGCGCGCGCGCGCGCCTCGAGCGCCGCGGCCGCATCGCGCCAGCGCGGCGCACCGTCGAGCCGCGCCAGCCGCAGCGCGATCGCGCGCGCGACGAGTTCGGCGTCGAGTTCGCCGGTGGGCGGCAGCAGCCACTGGCCGTGCGGCGCCGGCCACTCGCCGCCCTCGTCGAACTTGCCCACCACGCGGGGGCGGTCGGGCTCGTCGTACAGCATCTCCTTGAGCTGGTACTCGATGATCTGGCGCTTCTCCTCGACCACCAGGATCTCGCGCAGCCCGCGCGCGAAGCGCCGCGCGCCGGCGGCCTCGAGCGGCCACGGCATGCCGACCTTGTACAGCCGCAGCCCCAGCGCGCGCGCCTCGCGCTCGTCGACGCCGAGCAGGCGCAGCGCCTGGCGCAGGTCGCCCCAGGCCTTGCCGCAGGCGACGATGCCCAGCCGCGCGCCGGGGGCGTCGAGCACCAGCCGGTCGATGCCGTTGGCGCGCGCGTACGCCGCCGCGGCGTAGACCTTGTGCGCCTGCATGCGCAGGTCCTGCGCGGCCTGGGGGTCGGGCCAGCGGATGTGCAGCCCGTCGGCCGGCAGCGGCAGGTCGTCGGGGCGGCGCGACGGCCAGCGCGCGGCGTCGATCTCGGCGGTCGACGAGCTCTCGACCACGTCGGCGGCGAGCTTGAGCGCGACCCACAGCCCGGCGTGGCGCGACATCGCCCAGCCGAGCAGCCCGTAGTCGATCACGTCCTGCACGTCGGCCGGCGCGAGCACCGGGATGCCGCAGGCGGCGAACACGTGCTCGCTCTGGTGCGCCACCGCCGACGAGCGCGCCGCGTGGTCGTCGCCGGCCACCACCAGCACGCCGCCCAGCGGCGCGGTGCCGGCGTGGTTGGCGTGCTTGAACACGTCGACGCAGCGGTCCACCCCCGGCCCCTTGCCGTACCACAGCGCGAACACGCCGTCGACCTTCGGCTGCGGGAACAGCCCCAGCTGCTGCGTGCCCCAGCACGCGGTGGCGGCGAGCTCCTCGTTGACGCCGGGCTGGAAGCGCACCCGGTGCGCGGCGAGGAACGGCGCCGCCTCGTGCAACGCGCTGTCGAGCCCCGCCAGCGGCGAGCCGCGGTAGCCGCTGACGTAGCCGGCGGTGCGGTGCCCGGCGGCGCGGTCGCGGTCGTGCTGCAGCATCGGCAGCCGCACCAGCGCCTGCACGCCGGTGAGGAACACGCGGCCGCGCTCGACACGGTACTTGTCGGCGAGCTCGACGTCGACGGCGGTCATCGCGGGCCTCCCACGCCACGGCGCCAGCGGGTATCGTCGGCGCCTCGCGACCGAGGGCTCCGACGATGCACCGCCCCGCCCCCCCGCTGCGCCGCGCCTTCACCGACGTCGACGGCGCGCTGCTGCACCACGCCGAGTGCGGCCGCGTCGACGCGCCGGCGGTGCTGCTGCTGCACCAGACACCGCGCAGCTGGGCCGAGTACCGCGCCGTGCTGCCGCGGTTGGGCGTGCACTGCCGCGCGATCGCGCTGGACACGCCGGGCTTCGGCGAGTCGCAGCCGCTGGCCGGCGAGCCGACCATCGAACGCTGGGCCGCCGCGGCGGTCGGTGTGCTCGACGCGCTGGGCATCGCGCAGGTCGACCTCGTCGGCCACCACACCGGCGGCGTGATCGCGGTGGAGGTCGCCGCCGGCTGGCCGCGGCGCGTCGGGCGCGTGGTGCTGTCGTCGACGCCATGGGTCGACGCCGCGCTGCGCGCCGAGCGCGCGCGCCGGCCGCCGATCGACGAGGTCGAGCCGCAGCCCGACGGCAGCCACCTCGCGGCGCTGTGGCAGCGCCGGCAGGCGTTCTACCCGCCGGGCCGGCCCGACCTGCTGCACGCCTTCGTGCTCGACGCGATGAAGGTCGGCGACCGGCTCGAGCAGGGGCACCGCGCGGTGGCGGCCTACCGGATGGAAGACCGGCTGCCGCGCGTCACGCACCCGGTGCGGGTGCTGCGCGCCGGGGCCGACCCGTTCGCCGCGCCGCACGCGCACGCGCTGGCGGCGCGGCTGGCCGACGCCCACGTGCACGAGATCGCCGACGGCATGGTGCCACTGCCCGACCAGCTGCCGCAGGCCTTCGCCGACGCGGTGCTCGGCTTCCTGCGGCGCGCCGACGCGCGCTGACCAGGTCTCGGCGGGGGGTCGGTGTCGAGGCATCGGCGGGTCCGCTCGGCTCGGCCGTCGCGCGCTCAGCCGGTGGCGCCGAAGTCCGGCGTGCGGTGCGCGAGGAAGGCCTCGATGCCCTCGCGCGCCGCCGCGGTGCACGCGACCTCGCCGAAGGCGCGGTAGCCGACCTCGAGCGCGTCGGCGAGCGTCGGAGCCGCGGCCGCGTCGCGCACCGCGCGCGCGATCAGCGCGACCACCGCGGCGCTGAGCACGCGGTCGTCGGCGCTGCGCGGCGGGGCCGCGTCGCTGCGCAGCGGCGGCGGCGGCGGCGCGCGTTCGGCGACACGCGGCACCGGCGCGGCGGCGAGCGCGTGCACGCGGTCGATCGCGCGCGCGATCAGGTCGTCGAAGCCGTCGGCGAGCGCGTCGACGACGCCCAGCTCGTGCGCCTGCGCCGCGGCCAGCCGCTCGCCGCGCGCGAGCATGCGGTGGAACACCGGCGCCGCCTGCGGCCAGCGGCGGTACGGCACGACCATCGCGCCGATGCCCGGCACGATGCCCAGCGTGACCTCGGGCAGCTGCATGCGCGCGCCGCGGTCGGCGACGATCGCGTGGCAGCGCATCGCCAGCTCGAAGCCGCCGCCCAGCGCCGCGCCGTTGAGCGCGGCGACCACCGGCTTGCGCGCGCGGTCCAGGTGCACCAGCAGGCGCGAGCACTCGCGCGCGTACTGCGCCGCGGCGTCGGCGTCGCCGAGCAGCGACGGGAAGCGGCCGACGTCGCCGCCGGCGCAGAACGCCTTCAGGCCGTAGCCGGTGATCACGAAGCCGGCGATCGCCGGGTCGTCCTCGTGGCGACGGATCACGGCGAGCACCTCGTCGGTCATCTCGTCGTGCAGCGCGTTGAGCGCCTCGGGGCGGCGCAGCGTGACGACGACGACGTCGCCGACGCGGTCGACCAGCACGTGGCGCTCGCGCGGCTGGTACGCCGCCAGCGCGCGCGCCGGCATCGGCATGCCCGGGCGCTCGGCGGCGAAGCGCGCGAGCACGCGCGACGCCTCGGCGTCGCCGGCGTCGCGCAGCAGCTCCAGCGGGCCGCGCTTGAAGCCCAGCGCGATGCGGCAGCCCAGGTCGAGGTCGGCCGGCTCGCCGATGCCGCGGTCGAGGATGTCGACGCTCTGCGACCACAGCACGCCGAGCAGCCGGTCGCGCACGCGAGCGCGCCGCGCGGCGTCGACCTCGACCGCCTGGCCGGGGGCGACCGTCAGCCAGCGGTCGACCGAGCCGAAGATCGGCGCCGGGCGGTAGTGCTCGCCCTCCTCGTCGGCCTGCAGCGTGTTGGTCTCGACGATGATCGGGTTGCCGTGCGCGAGGTTGAGCACGAAGAACGGCCCGGCGTGCACGAACTCGGCGGCGACGCTGTCGACCTCGGCCGCGGTCGCGTCGGCGAGCAGCAGCGCGGCGTCGTTGCACCAGTTGTCGAACACGCGGTCGAGCATGAAACACGGCGCGTCGGTGGTCACCAGCGGCAGCTTGCCGGTGGCGGCGAACAGGCGCCGCAGCCAGCCGACCAGCGCCGGGTCGGCGCCGGGCCAGGCGATCACCTCGACCGCCGGGTTGCGCCACGCCGGCGCGAAGAAGTGCGTCACCGTCGCGCGCTGCGGGTGGCGCAGCTCGGCGAACAGGCGCGCCGCCGGCAGCGAGCTGGTGTTCGAGGTGATCACCGCGTCGGCGCCGACCACCGACTCGACCTGCGCGAAGATGCGCCGCTTGAGCGGCAGGTCCTCGGTGGCCGCCTCGATCACCCAGTCGCAGCCGGCGATCGCCGCGTAGTCGGTGCTGCCGGCCAGCCCGTCGAGCGCCTCGGCGGCCTGCGACGCCTTCATGTTGCCGCGCGCGACCGCCTTGTCGGCGTAGCCGCGCAGCCGCGCCAGCGCCGCGTCGATCGCCTCCTGGCGGATGTCGACGAGCGTCAGCGCGAGGCCCGGCAGCGCGGTCTTCAGGTAGTACGCGATGTCGGGGCCGATGGTGCCGGCGCCGATCACCGCGACGCGTTTCGGCAGCGCTCGCGACGCGGCGTCGAGCAGCGGGTTGGCGTGGCGGGTCGTGGTCAAGGCGGCATCTCCGCAGTCGGGGGTTCGGGGGCGGTGCCGGCGGCGGCACGCGCCGGCACGGCGGCGCGCCGCAGCGCGTTCTTGTCGGTCTTGTTGGCGCCGGTCTTGGGCAGCGCGTCGTGCCGCACGATCGCCGACGGCAGCTTGTAGCGCGCCAGCCGCTCGCGGCAGTGGTCCATCAGCGACGCGTCGTCGGCGCGCGCGCCCGTGCGGACGACGACGTGCGCGACGATGCGCTCGCCGCGGTAGTCGTCGGCGACGCCGACCACCGCGGCGTCGGCGACGGCCGGGTGCGCGAACAGCACCTCCTCGACCTCGCGCGGGTAGACGTTGTAGCCGCCGACGATCGCCATGTCCTTCTTGCGGTCGCGCACGTAGAGCCAGCCGTCGGCGTCGAGCTCGCCGATGTCGCCGGTGTAGAGCCAGCCGTCGCGCAGCGCCTGCGCGGTCTCGTCCGGGCGGTGGCGATAGCCGCGCATCAGCTGCGGGCCGCGCGCGCGGACCTCGCCGCGTTCGCCGGCGCCGAGCACGCGCGTGCCGGTCTCGACGTCGACGATCTCGATCGTGGTCCCCGGCACCGGCACGCCGACCGAGCCGGGGCGGATCGGCCGGCCGACCGGGTTGAACGACAGCACCGGGCCGGCCTCGGTCATGCCGTAGCCCTCGTGCACCGGCGTGCCGGTGGCGGCCTGCCAGCGCGCCAGCAGCGCCGCCGGCAGCGCCGACGCGCCCGAGTAGCAGGTGTGCACGCGCGACCAGTCGGTGGCGGCCATGCGCGGGTGGCCGAGCAGCCCGGTGAACACCGTCGGGCTGCCGGGAAAGACGCTGATGCGCTCGCGCTCGACGGCGTCGAGCACCGCGTCGGGCTGGTAGCGCGGCAGGATCACCAGCGTGCCGGCGGCGTAGGGGGCGAGGAACAGCCCCATCGCCATCGCGTAGGCGTGCGACAGCGGCATCATGCACAGGATGCGGTCGCCGCGGCGCGACGGCAGCAGCGCCTCGCGCTGCGCGACGTTGACCGCGATCGCCTCGTGCGTCAGCTCGACGCCCTTGGCGCGCCCGGTGGTGCCGCCGGTGTACTGCAGCAGCGCGATCGAGCCCGGGTCGGGCAGCGGCGGCAGCGCTCGGCCCGCCGGCGCGGGCAGGTCGAGCCGGCGCGTGCGCGGCCCGACGACGACGATCTCGGCGACGCCGGCGTCGCGCGCCGGCGCACGCACCGCGTCGGCCAGCGCCGCGTCGACGACGAGCACGCGGGGCGCGGCGTCGGCGAGGATGAATCCCAGCTCGTGCGGCGTCAGCAGCGGGTTCAGCGGCACCAGCTGCGCGCCGGCGGCCAGCGCCGCGTAGGCCGCGACGCAGGCCTCGATCGAATTGCCCACGAGCGTCGCGACGCGCTCGCCGCGCGCGCCCAGCGCCTGCAGCTCGTGCGCGAACGCGGCGACGCTGGCGAGGTAGCCCGCATGGTCGACGCGGCGCCCGCCGTCGACGAGCGCCTCGACGTGCGGCGCCTCGGCCGCGGCGGCCGCGAGCATCGCGACCACCGACGGGTGGCGGTGCGGCAGCGCGACCTCAGCCGTCATCGCGGCCCCCGACCCCCAGGTACGACTCGACGACGCGCGCATCGGCGGCGAGCTCGGCGGCGCTGCCGGCCAGCACCAGCTCGCCGGTCTCGATGACGCAGCCGCGGTCGGCGATCTGCAGCGCCGCGCGCGCGTTCTGCTCGACCAGCAGGATCGACACGCCGCCGTCGCGCAGCGCGGTGACGATGTGCAGGATCTCGCGCACGATGCGCGGCGCCAGCCCCAGACTGGGCTCGTCGAGCAGCAGCAGCCGCGGGCGCGCCATCAGCGCGCGGCCGATCGCCAGCATCTGCCGCTCGCCGCCCGACAGCGTCGCGGCGAGCTGCGTGCGCCGCTCGCGCAGCCGCGGGAACAGCGCGTAGACCCCGCCGAGGTCGCGGTCGGCGCCACGCTCGCCACGCTGCACGCGCTGGTAGGCGCCCAGCCGCAGGTTGTCCTCGACCGTCATCTCGCCGAACAGCTCGCGCCGCTCGGGCACCAGCGACATGCCCAGCGCGACGCGCGACTCGACCGGCAGCGCGCCGACGTCGCGGCCGTCGAAACGCACCTCGCCGCGGGCCGGCAGCAGCCCCATCGCCGCGGCCAGCAGCGTGGTCTTGCCGGCACCGTTCGGGCCGATGACGCTGACGATCGCGCCGGCCGGCACCTCGAGGGCGACACCGTGCAGCGCCTCGACCTTGCCGTAGGCGACGTGCAGGTCGCGCAGCTCGAGCAGCGGCGCCGCGGTCATTTCAGTTGCTCCACCGCGCACCGCGCGACCCGCGACGCACGAGCCCGACGCCATCGAGCGATCGCCGCGGATCCGGCTTTGCCGGTCCGCTGGCGGTGCCCCCTCCTCGGGAGGGGGCGCGCGAAGCGCGCACGGGGAGGTTCACCTCCCGGCCCTCCTGTCACTGCGTGACATCCTCCCCGCGGGAGGACGAGCGCCGCCTTCGGGCGGCCGGGCGGCGGCGCTCACTGCAC
>NZ_DAOKZA010000014.1:0-88025 GCF_035325925.1 Azohydromonas sp.
CCCGCGGGAGGACGAGCGCCGCCTTCGGGCGGCCGGGCGGCGGCGCTCACTGCACCCCCCCGAGGTAGGCCTCGATCACCGCCGGGTCGCGCTGCACCTGCCGCGGCGTGCCCTCGCACAGCTTGCGGCCGGACTCCATCACGACCACGCGGTCGACCAGCCCCATCACGAAGTCCATGTCGTGCTCGACGAGCAGGATGCTCAACCCCTCGTCGCGCAGCTGGCGCAGCAGCGCCGCGAGCGCGCGCTTCTCGCCCAGCCGCAGCCCGGCGGCGGGTTCGTCGAGCAGCAGCAGCACCGGGTCGGCGGCCAGCGCGCGTGCGATCTCGACGACGCGCTGTTGCCCCAGCGGCAGGCTGCCGGCGGCGTCGTGCAGGTGCGCGCCCAGGCCCACGCGCTCGATCTGGCGCGCCGCCTCGGCGAGCAGCCGGCGCTCCTCGGCGCGGTCGGCGCGCAGCATCGCGCGCAGCGTGCCGCCGCGGCCGCGCAGGTACGCGCCGAGCGCGACGTTGTCGAGCACCGACATCGCCGACACCAGCCGCACGTGCTGGAAGCTGCGCGCCAGCCCCAGGCGCGCGATGCGGTGCGGCGGCAGCGCCTCGACGCGCCGGCCCTGCAGCCGCACCTGGCCGGCGCTGGCGGCGACGGTGCCGCTGACCAGGTTGAACACCGTGCTCTTGCCGGCGCCGTTCGGGCCGATCAGCCCGAGGATCTCGCCGCCGCGCAGTTCGAACGACACGCCGTCGACCGCCACCAGCCCGCCGAAGCGCTTGGCCAGCGACTGCACCTCGAGCAGCGGGGCGCCGGCTGCGGTGCGCTCGCGCCGCGCCAGCGGTTCGGCCGGCGCCGGCGGCGGCGCCGCGCTTGCCGGCAGCCAGCGCGCCAGCGCCGGCGTCAGTCCCAGCCGCGTGCGGTGCAGCAGCAGCACCATCAGCACGCCGAAGACGATGATCTCGTAGTTGCCGGTGGCGCCGAGCACCGCCGGCAGCGCCTCCTTCAGCCACTCCTTGAGCACCGTGAGGATCGCCGCGCCGACCACCGCACCCCAGACCTGCGCGGCGCCGCCGATCACCGCCATGAACAGGTAGTCGATGCCGGCGTTGACGCCGAACGCGTGCGGGCTGACGAAGCGCAGGAAGTGCGCGTGCAGCCAGCCGGCCACGCCGCCGAGCAGCGCCGCGTAGACGAACACCAGCAGCCTCAGCGACGCGACGTCGACGCCGAAACTCGACGCCATCGTGCCGCGGAAGCGCAGCGCGCGGATCGCGCGCCCGTTGCGCGAGTCCAGCAGGTTGCGCGCCGCCGCGAGCGCCGCCAGCAGCGTGCCCCAGATCAGCCAGCTCATGCGCGCGCCGGTGTCGGCGTGCCAGTCGGCCAGCGACACCGGCGGCAGGTTGTCGATGCCGCTGTGCGCACCCAGCCCCGGCAGGTAGGCGAACAGGTGGTAGATCGCGATGCCCCAGGCGATGGTGGCGATCGTCAGGTAGTGCCCCGACAGGCGCAGCGTCACCGCGCCGATCAGCAGCGCCGCGGCGGCCACCGCCACCAGGCTCGCCGCCAGCCCGAGCCACGGCGACAGCCCCGCGGCGGTGCTCAGCACCGCGGTGGTGTACGCCGCGATGCCGACGAAGGCCTGCTGCCCGAACGAGACGATGCCGGCGATGCCGGTCATCACCACCAGCCCGAGCGCGACCAGCGCGGCCAGCCCGATGTAGTTCAGCAGCGTGACGTGGAACGCCGGCAGCGCCAGCGGCGCGGCGACGAAGGCCGCCGCGCCCGCGGCCGCCAGCGCGGCGCGCCGCGCGCGCGTCATTCGTCCTCCTCCTCGTGCTCGACGGCGTGCGCGCGCGCCGCCAGCGAGCGCCACAGCAGCACCGGCAGGATGAACGTGAAGACGATGACTTCCTTGAGCTGGCTGGCCCAGAACGACGAGAACGCCTCGAGCAGGCCGACGCCGAGCGCGCCGAGCGCCGCCAGCGGGTAGCTCGCCATGCCGCCGAGGATCGCGCCGACGAAGCCCTTGAGCCCGATCATCAGCCCGGTGTCGTAGTAGACGGTGACGATCGGCGAGATCAGGATGCCCGACAGCGCGCCGATCGCCGCGGCGAGCGTGAACGCGGCGCGCCCGGCACGCGCCGGCGGGATGCCCACCAGCCGCGCGCCGACGCGGTTGACCGCGGTCGCGCGCAGCGCCTTGCCGCCGTAGCTGCGGCCGAAGTACAGCGCCAGCGCCGCCATGCTCGCCAGGCTGGCGCCGAGCACCCACAGGCTCTGGGCGCCGACGCTGACCGGCCCGAGCGCGAACGACGCGCCGGCGATCGCGCTGGTGCGCAGCCCCTCGGCGCCGAACATCACCAGCGCCAGACCCATCATCGCGTAGTGCACCGCCATCGAGACGATGAACAGCACCAGCACCGAGCCCTGCGCCAGCGGCTGGTACGCGAGCCGGTACAGCAGCGGGCCGAGCGGCACCACCAGCGCCGCGGTCAGCGCCATCTGCAGCGCCAGCCCCGGCGCACGCGGCGCGGCCCACGCGGCGACGCCGGCCACCGCGGCCGGCAGCACGAGGTACGCCAAGGCGATGCGCGGCAGCCGCGGCCACGCGCGCTCGCGCCACGCCGCGGCGGCCTCGACGGCGGCGACCGTCGCCCCGGCGCCGAGCAGCAGCCAGGCGGTGGCGGGCACGCGGCCGAGCTGCAGCGTGCCCAGCGTCAGCGCGGCGTAGACGACGAACTCGCCCTGCGGCACGAAGATCACGCGCGTGACCGCGAACACCAGCAGCAGCGCCAGCGCGAGCAGCGCGTAGATCGCGCCGCTGGTCGCGCCGTCCTGCGCCAGCCACAGCGCGATCTCCGTGTTCATGCCCGCCCCCGCGGCCGTTGGGTCGCGCCGCGGCGCGCCGGCGCGACCGCCCGCGTCACTTCGTCAGCCGCCACTTCCCGTCGGCCACGTGCACGAGCACGCGCGCGCGCTCGTCGAGCCCGTTGCGGTCGTCGGCGCTGAGGCTGTAGACGCCGTGCGTGCCGACCACGTTCTTCACGTTCTCGATCGCGTCGCGCAGCGCGGCGCGGAACTCGGGCGTGCCGGGCCTGGCCTTCTTCAGCGCCTGCGGCGCCGCGGCCTCGAGCAGCAGCACCGCGTCGTAGCTGTAGCCGGCGAAGGCGTTGCGGCTGCCGGCGCCGAACGCGGACTCGTAGCGCTGCACGAAGTCCAGCGACACCTTCTTCGTCGGGAAGTCCGCCGGCAGTTCCTCGGCGACGATGAGCGCGCCGGTGGGCGCGATCGCGCCCTCGGCCGCCGCCTTGCCGGTCTGGATGAACGGCAGGTTGACGGTGCCGTGGTTGTGGTAGATCGGCCCCTTGAAGCCGCGTTCGACGAGCGCGATCTGCGGCGTCGCCGCCGGCGAACCCGACCCGCCGACCACCACCGCGTCGGGCCGCGCGGCCATGATCTTCAGCACCTGGCCGGTGACGCTGGTGTCGGCGCGCGCGTAGCGCTCGTTGGTGACGACCTCGAAGCCGTGCGCGGGGGCGAGCTTGGTGATCGCGTTGTAGACCAGGTCGCCCCAGGTGTCGGAGAAGCCGATGAAGCCGATCTTCTTCAGGCCGCGCCGGCGGATGTCCTGCGCCACCGCGCTCATCATCAGCTCGGTGGGCTGCGGCACGATGAACACCCAGGGCTGGCGCTCGGCCGGCAGCGGGGGCAGCGGCGTCAGCGAGATCATCGGCGTCTTCGACTCGGCGGCGACCTGCGTGATCGCGACCCCCGAGGGCACGCCGTTGGAGCCCATCAGCACGTCGACCTTGTCTTCGGTGACGAACTTGCGCGCGTTCTTCGCCGCGTTGTCGGGCTTGGACTCGTCGTCGAGCACGATGTAGCGTACCGGCTCGCCGGCGATCGTCGCCGGCACCAGCTGGAACGCGTTCTTGTACGGGATGCCCAGCGACGCGCCGGGCCCGGTGGTGCCCAGCGTGACGCCGACGGTGATCTCGGCGTGCGCGGCGGCGGCCAGGGCCAAGCCGACCGCCAGCGTGGCGAGGCGTTGCGATGTCATGGTGTCGTCTCCTGTGTCGCTTCGTGGGTGGACCCCCGGGGCGGTCTCGGGCCGCCCTCGGGGCAAGGCGCGCCTAGGCGTGCGCGGGCGGCCCGGTGGCCGCGGCGACGACGCCGGCGGCCGCCAGCGCGTCGATCTCGGCGCCCGCCAGCCCCGCCTCGGCGAGCACGGCGCGCGTGTGCTCGCCGTAGCGCGGCGCCATCGGCAGCGCGGCGCGCGCGCCGGCGACGTCGACCGCCATCGGCTGCATGCGCACCTCGCGGCCGTCGGGCAGCGTGGTGCGCGTCAGCCGCGCCGCCAGCGCCGGCAGCTCGCGCACCTGGCGGATGTCGTAGATGCGCGTTGCCGGAATCGTCGCCGCGGCGAGCTCGGCGAGCAGTTCGTCGACCGACGCCTGCGCCGTCACCGCCGCCATGTCGCGGTGGATCGCCTCGCGCTCGGCGTGGCGACCCTCGTTGGTCAGCCGCACCGCGTTGGCCACCGGCGCGAAGCGCGGGATCGCGGTCAGCCGGCGCCACTGCACGTCGCTGCCGATCGCCAGGTAGACGTAGCCGTCGCGCGCCGGGTAGACGTTGGTCGGGATGAACTTGCGGTGCTCGTTGCCGGCGCGCGTGATCTCGTCGGGTCGGCAGCCGAAGTCCACCAGCGGCAGCACGGTGATCAGCCACGACGCCGCGGCCTGCAGCATCGACACGTGGATCGTCTGCCCGGCGCCGGTCTCGGCGCGCTCGACGAGCGCGCGCATCACGTTGGCGTACAGCTCGTCGCCGGCCTTCAGGTCGACGATCGGGATGCCCGCCAGCATCGGCGGGCCCTCGCGCTCGCCGGTGACCTCCATGTACCCGGCCATCGCCTGGATCACCGGGTCGTAACCGGGCGCGTTCGGGTGCTGCGGCCCCATCGCCGAGATGCCGGCCCAGATCAGCGCCGGGTGGCGCGCGCGCAGCGCCTCGGGCGCGATGCCCAGCGCGGCGTAGCGCGAAGGCACCGTGTTGCAGCAGAACACGTCGACGCCCAGCGCATCGATCAGCCGGTGCAGCAGCTCGTGCGCACGCGCGTCCTTCAGGTTCAGCGCGATCGCCTGCTTGCCGACGTTCGGCGCGACGAAGTAGCTGCGCCGGTCGTCCGCGGCGTCGCCGCCCAGGCGCGAGCCGATGTAGCGGTTCGGGTCGCCCGGCAGGCCGTCGGCGCCGGGCGTGGCCTCGATGCGGATCACGCGCCAGCCGAGCTGCGCGAAGCGCAGCGTCGCGTACGGCAGCGACAGCGCCTGCTCGAGCGACAGCACGGTGCGCGGCTTCATCGCGACGGGCTCAGGCCGCGGGCAGCGCGGGCACCGGGCGCACCGGCGGCAGCGCGCCGCGCAGCGCGCGGTACACGCGCTCGGGGGTGAACGGCAGGCTGGTGATGCGCACCCCGGTGGCGTTCTCGATCGCGTTCGCGGTGGCCGCGGCGATGCAGATCGACGGCGCCTCGCCGACGCCCTTGGCGCCGCGCGGGCCCTCGCCGTCCATCGTCTCGATGAACGCGATGTCCATCTCGGGGATCTCCGGCGCGGTGACCAGCTTGTAGTCGCGGAAGTTCGGGTTGCGCACCGCGCCGTGGTCGACGAGCAGGTTCTCGGTCAGCGCGTAGCCCTGGCCCATCACGATGCCGCCCTCGATCTGGCCCTCGATGCCCAGGCGGTTGAGCACGCGCCCGACATCGTGCGCGCCGGTCACCTTGAGCATGCGCACGACGCCGGTGGCGGTGTCGACCTCGACCTCGACGACCTGCGCCGCCCAGGCGTAGGCAGCCGAGACGTCGCCCTTGAAGCCCTTGTCCTGGTGCACGCTCGGCGGCTCGTAGTAGTGCGTGGTCATCACCAGCTCGGCGCGCTCGCTGAAGTGCAGGCTGCGCAGCAGGCGCGGCAGGTCGACCAGCTTCTCGCCGCCGGCACGGCGCACGACGTGGCCGCCGGCCAGCTCGAGGTCGTCGGCGCGGCAGTCGAATCGCGGCGCCGCGGCGGCGAGGATCTTCGCCTTGGCCTTGCGCGCCGCACCGATCGCCGAGTTGCCGGCGATGAAGGTGGTGCGGCTGGCGTGCACGCCGACGTCCCACGGCGTGATGTCGGTGTCGTTGTTGACCACCGTCACCGCGGCGATCGGCAGCCCCAGTTCCTCGCACACCAGCTGCGCGAGCACGGTCTCCGAGCCCTGGCCGATCTCGCTGGCGCCGGTGATCAGCGTGACGTGGCCGAAGTCGTCGAGCTTGAGGATGGTGCCGCAGCCGTCGGACGGGTAAATCTTCGCGCCGCCGCCGACGTGCAGCATCGCCGCGATGCCGATGCCGCGCTTGAGCGTGCCCGGCTCGTGGCGTTGCGCGGCGTAGGCGCGGCGCTTGGCGACGTAGTCGCTGCGTTCGGCGGCGCTTTGCAGGCAGTCGCGAAAGCCGCAGCTGCGAAACACCATGCCCTGGCCGCTGACCTCGCCGGGCTCCTGCGCGTTCTTCAGCCGCAACGCGAGCGGGTCCATGCCGATCGCGTCGGCGAGCCGGTCCATGTGCTGCTCGACGGCGAACGTCGCCTGCAGGTTGCCGTAACCGCGGAACGACCCGGCGTACGGGTTGTTGGTGTAGACGGCGAGCGTGTGGTAGTCGCAGTGCGGCACGCGGTACAGCGACGAAAAGGTCTGCATCATCACGAACGGCGTCGTCGCGCCCCACGACGTGTACGCGCCGTTGTCGTGGATCGTGCGCACGCTGCGGAAGGTCAGCGTGCCGTCCTTGGTGCAGCCCGAGCGCAGCGTCAGGCGCACCGGCTGGCGCGTCGGCGACGCGACGAACTCCTCCTCGCGCGAGTAGACGAGCTTGACGGGCCGGCCGGTGGCGCGCGCGAGGAACACCGCGATGACCTCGAACGGGTAGATGTCGAGCTTCGAGCCGAAGCCGCCGCCGATCGGCGGCTGCACGATGCGCACGCGCGCCGGGTCGATGCCCAGGTACTCGGCGAACTCGCGCTTGTGCAGGAACGGCACCTGCGTGTTCGAGATCAGCTGCAGGTTGCCCTTGGCGTCGAACTCGGCGATCACGCCCGAGGTGCCCATGCAGCAGTGCGTCACGTAGTGCAGCTCGAAGCTGTCCTCGACGACGACGTCGGACTCGGCCTCGCCGCGCACGACGTCGCCGTGCGCGTAGTCGAAGCGCATCGCGACGTTGTCGGCCTTGCCCGCCAGCCCCACCGGTGCGCCGGGCCTGGCGCCTTCGATCGGCGGGTGGATCAGCGGCGCACCGGGGGCGAGCGCGTCCTGCGCGTCGCCGAGCACCGGCAGGTCGTCGTACTCGACGTCGATCAGCGCCAGCGCGGCACGCGCGATCACCTCGGTGTCGGCGGCCACCGCGGCGATCTCGTCGCGCACGCTGCGCACGCGGTCGGCCTTCAGTGGCAGGTGGTCCTTGGCGACGCCGATCGGCCGCTGGTCGGGCACGTCGGCGGCGGTGAGCACCGCGTGCACGCCCGGCAGCGCCTTCGCGCGCGAGGTGTCGATGCGCACGATGCGTGCATGCACCCGCGCGCTGCGCAGGATCGCGCCGTGCAGCTGCCCCGGCACGTCGATGTCGTGCAGGTAGCGCGTCTTGCCGGCGGCCTTCTCGGGCGCGTCGAGCTTGGTGATGCGCTGGCCGATCAGCGAGCCGGCGGCCGGCGTGGCGACGTCGTTCACGGGGTGCCCTCCCTGGCCAGCGCGGCGCCGGCGTCGACGACCGCATCGACGATCTTCTGGTAGCCGGTGCAGCGACACAGGTTGCCCTCGATCGCGCGCTTGGCCGCCGCGGCGTCGGGCGCGGCGTCGCGCTCGAGCAGCTCGACGGCCTGCATCACCATGCCCGGCGTGCAGAAGCCGCACTGCACCGCGCCGTGCTCGACGAAGGCGCGCTGCAGCGCGCGGGCGCGCGCATCGGCGGCCACGCCCTCGATCGTCACCAGCTCGCGGCCGTCGCAGTCGACCGCGAACATCAGGCACGACGCGACGGACCTGCCGTCGACGCGGACCGTGCACGCGCCGCACTCGCCCTCGCCGCAGCCGTGTTTGGTGCCGGTCAGGCCGCACACCTCGCGCAGCAGTTCGAGCGCGCTCATGTCCACCGGCACGCGTTCGCGCCGCGGCACGCCGTTGAGCGTGAAGCCGATTTCAACGTCGAGCGACATCGTCGATCATCCTTTGCGTGAGGTTGCGCACCAGCTCGCGGCGGTACCAGCCGCTGGCGCGCACGTCGTCGATCGGCGACGCCGCGTCGGCGGCGGCCTGCGCGGCGGCGGCGGCGAGCGCGGCGTCGGGCACGCGGCCCTCGAGCAGCGACTCGGCGGCGCGGGCGCGCAGCGGCACCGGCGCGACCGCGCCCAGCGCCAGGCGCACGCCGTGCAGCGCGCCGCGGCCGTCGCGGCGCGCCGCCAGCGCCAGCGAGATCGTCGAGATGTCCAGCGCCGGACGCGTGCCGGCCTTCTCGAAGCGCACCACCTGGCCGGCCGGCGCCAGCGGCACGCGCACCGCGGTCAGCAGCTCGTGCGGCGCGCGGCGCGTGCGCCCCGGGCCGTCGAAGAAGGCGTCGAGCCGCATGCGGCGCGTGCGCACCTCGCCGTCGTCGTCGAGCGCGGCGAGTTCGACCTCGGCGTCGAGCGCGAGCAGCGGCGTCGCGGTGTCGGACGCCGGCGAGGCGTTGCACAGGTTGCCGCCCAGCGTCGCGGCGTTGCGCACCTGCGCGCTGGCGAAGCGGTCGGCGGCGACGGCCAGCAGCGGCGCGTGCGCGCGCACCAGGGGGTGCTCGAGCAGCGTGGTGATCGTCACCAGCGTGCCGAGCAGCAGCGCGTCGCCGTCGACCGCGACGCGGTCCAGCCCCTCGACGCGGCGGATGTTGAGCAGCGTCGGACGCGGCGGCACGCGGCGCGCGTGGCTCTGCGGCATCAGGTCGGTGCCGCCGGCGAGCACGGTCGCACCGCCGGGGTGCGCCAGCGCGCCGAGCGCGGCGGCGAGCCCGGTGGGTGCCAGGTAGCGCTGCACGCCGCTCAGGGGGCCACCCTGCGCAGCGCCCGCCGCGAGGGCCATCGCCCGGGAGACGGCCGGCGCGCTCATGCGACCACCTCGGCGCGCGCGCGCGCCAGCTCGGCCAGGTCGGGCTCGTCGAAGCGCACCGGCTCGACGTAGCGCCCGAACACGCCGACCAGCCGCTCGGTGATCTCGCCGACGCTCGCGTAGGCCTGCACCGCGTCGACGATCGCCGGCATCAGGTTGCGTGCGCCGCGTGCGTCGGCCTCGATGCGCGCCAGCGCGCGCGCCACCGCGGCGGCGTCGCGTTCGGCGCGCACGCGCTGCAGCGCCGCGACCTGCGCCGCCGCGGCCGCCTCGTCGTAGGGGTGCATCTCGACGTCGCGTTCGCTCTCGCCCTCGGTGCGGTAGCGGTTGACGCCGACCTTCGGGAACTCGCCCGACTCGATCGCGCGGCGCAGCCGGTACGCCTGCGCCGACACGCGCGCCTGGATCACGCCCTGCTCGATCAGCTCGACGATGCCGCCGGCGGCGTCGGTCTCGGCGACGATGCGCTGCATCTCGTCGCGCATCCGGTTGGTCAGCGTCTCGACGTAGTACGAGCCGCCGAGCGGGTCGACGGTGTCGGCCAGCCCGATCTCCTCGACGAGCAGCTGCATCGTGCGCAGCGAGATGCGCTGCGCGTACTCGCTGGGGATCGTGTAGGCCTCGTCGTAGCAGCACAGGGCCATCGTCTGCGCCCCCGACAGCGCGCCGACCAGCGCGTAGTACGCGCCGCGCACGATGTTCAGCTCGGGCTGCTCGGCGGTCAGCCCGCTGCCGCCGCCGCCGGCGATCATGCGCAGCCACATCGACGACGGCTTCTTCGCGTCGTACTGCTCGCGCACGATCTTCGCCCACAGCCCGCGGCCGGCGCGGAACTTGGCGACCTGCTCGAACAGGTTGCCGTAGATGTTGAAGTTGTACGACAGCCGGTCGGCGAAGTCGTCGATCGGCACGCCGCGGCGGACCACCTCGTCGGCGTAGGCGCGCGCGATGCAGAACGCCCACGCCATCTCCTGCGTCGGCGTCGCGCCCGACTCGCGGATGTGGTAGCCGCACACCGACACCGGGCTGTACTTCGGCGCGTGCTCGGCGCAGTACTCGATGGTGTCGCCGACCAGGCGGATCGAGGGCTCGACCGGGAAGATCCAGGTGCCGCGGCCGACGAACTCCTTGAGGATGTCGTTCTGCGCCGTGCCGCGCAGCGTCTTCAGGTCGAAGCCGCGCTTGGCGGCCATCGCCAGGTACATCGCGATGAGGATCGCCGCCGAGCCGTTGACCGTCAGCGACACGGTGATGCGGTCGAGGTCGATGCCGTCGAACGCGATCTCGAAGTCGCGCAGCGTGTCGACCGCCATGCCGACGCGGCCGACCTCGCCCGCGGCGCGCGCGTCGTCGGAGTCGAGCCCGCACTGCGTGGCCAGGTCGAACGCGACGTTCAGCCCGGTCTGGCCGTTGGCGATCAGGTACTTGAAGCGGCGGTTGGTGTCGGCGGCGTTGCCGAAGCCGGTGTACTGCCGCATCGTGAACGGCTGCTTGCGGTACATCAGCCGGTGGATGCCGCGCGTGAACGGGTACTCGCCGGGGCGCCCGAGCATCGCGAGCCCGCCGCTGGCGTCGACGTCGTCGGCGGTGTACAGCGGCTGGATCGGCAGGCCCGACTCGTTGACCACCGGGCGGATCGTCACTTCGTTCTTCATCGCGCGGCCTCCTCGGCGGCGGGTCGGGCGGCGCGGCGCGGCGCGTGCGCGCGCACGAAGTCGCAGGTGGCGTCGAGCGCGCTGCCCACCGGGAACACGCCGACGAAGCCGAGCGCGCGCAGCGCGTCGTGGTCGGCCGCGGGGATGTTGCCGCCGATGATCCACAAGCGGTCGGCGAGCCCGGCGGCGTCGAGCAGCGGCTCGAGCCGGCGGCAGAAGTCCAGGTGCGCGCCGGCCATGCTCGACAGCGCGATGACGTCGGCGTCGTGCGCCAGCGCCGCGTCGCGCACCTGCTCGGGCGTCTGTCGCAGCCCGGTGTAGCGCACGTCGAAACCGGCGTCGATCATCGCTCGCGCGACGACCTTGGCGCCCTGGTCGTGTCCGTCGAGCCCGGGCTTGGCGAGCACGACCCGAATCTTGCGGCCAACCGCGTTCATGCACACAACTCCTTCGCGACGATCAGCTTGAGGATCTCGCTCGTGCCGCCGCCGATCAGCGTGAAGCGCACGTCGCGCAGGTGGCGCTGCACCGGGTACTCCATCGCGTAGCCGTAGCTGGCCAGCACGCGCGCGGCCTGGTCGCAGACCATCGCCGCGGTCTCGCTGGCGTGCAGCTTGGCCATCGCGGCCTGCTGGTGGTGCGGCCGGCCGGCGGCGTGCAGCCAGGCCGCGTGGCGCACCAGCAGCACCGCCGACTCGAGCGCGGTGGCCATCTCGGCGAGCTTGAGCTGGATCGCCTGGAAGCGGTCGATCGGCTTGCCGAACTGCACGCGCTCGCCGGCGTAGCGCACCGCGTCGGCCAGCGCGGCGCGCGCGATGCCGACGGCCATCGCGCCGGTGATCACGCGGATCTCGGCGAGCAGCTTGCGAAGGTGCGACTCGCCGTCGCCCTCTTCCTTCGACAGGCGGTGGCTGTCGGGCACGAAGCAGGCGTCGAAGCCGACCTCCGAGGTCGGCAGCGCCCACACGCCCATCTTGCGGATCTCGCGCCCGACGGCGAAGCCCTCGAACCCGCGCTCGACGAGGAAGATCGTCAGCTTGCGCTCGGGACCGGCCTTGGCGAACACGGTGAAGAAGTCGGCCACCGGCGCCGAGGTGATCCAGGTCTTGCGCCCGTCGAGCAGGTAGCCGCCGTCGACCCGGCGCGCCGTCGTCGCGATGCCGCCGAGGTCCGAGCCGGCACCGGGCTCGGTCATGCAGATCGCGCCGATCTTCTCGCCGCGCAGCGCCGGCACCAGCAGCCGCGCGACGATGTCGGCGTTGCCGAGCATCTGCAGGAACTTGGTGCCCATCAGCGACTGCATCGCCGCTGCGCCGGCCAGCGACATCGAGCCGCGCGCGACCTCCTCGAGCGCGAGCGCGAACTCGGGCAGCCCCAGCCCCGACCCGCCGACCTCGGCCGGGTAGCGCAGCCCGAACAGGCCGAGCCCGCCGAGTGCGGCGAACAGCTCGCGCGGAAAGGCGTGAGCCTCGTCGATCGCCGCGGCCTGCGGCGCGACGCGCTCGTCGACGAATCGCGCGAACGCGTCGCGGATCGCGCGCTGGGTGTCGTCGAGGTCGAAGTCCATCGCTCAGACGCCGTGCGCCGACAGTTCGGCCTCGGTCATGCCGTAGTCGCGCACCGCCGCCTCGCGGCTGATCACGCCGTTGCGCACCTCGTCGGCGAGCACGCGGCGGTCGCGAAGCTTCGGGTCGCCCCAGCCGCCGCCGCCGTTGGCCACCTGGTGGTACACGGTGCCGCGCGGCACGCCGGTGATCAGGTCCTTGTTCCTCGGCACCACCACGCGCCCGTCGGGGTAGGTCAGGCGGATGAAGTTCAGCCCCGCGCCGTGACCGCCGGCCAGCCCGAACGCGCCCTCGAAGTCGCCGTCGCCGAAGGTCACGAGCTGCGTGTCGTCGCTGCCGATCTCGAAGATCGTCTCCACCCCGAGCCCGCCGCGCCACTGGCCGGCACCGCCGGAGTCGGCGAGCAGCTCGTGGCAGATCAGCCGGTGGGGGGTCTGCTGCTCGAACATCTCGTAGTCCTGGTCGAGCACGCCGCCGCTGGCGTCGATCATGCCGATGTGGTCGTAGCCGTCGCAGCCGTGCAGCGCGCCCGACCCGCCCTTCAGCCCCATGAAGCCGATGTCGACGTACTTCTCGCCCTTGCCCGGGTCGATGCCGGTGGTCAGCGCCGCGAGCAGGTTGTTCCAGCCGGCGGTCACGCGCTCGGGCAGCACCGCGCTGAGCGCGCGCTGGATCGCGTCGGCGTTCGGCGGGCACAGGTGGTTGCCGAACGTCGTCGCCTTCGGGTAGGCGGCGTTGAGGATCGTGCCCTCGGGGATCACGATCTCGATCGGCTCGACCATGCCCTCGTTGTGCGGGATGTCGGGGTTGACCATCTGCAGCAGCGTCAGGATCGTCGCCGACGCGCTCGAGGTGAAGGTGCCGTTGACGAAGCCGTTCGTCTGCGGGTCGGTGCGCGAGTAGTCGAAGCGCACCGACCGGTCGTGCACCTCGATGTCGACGCGGATCGTGAACTTGCTGCCCTCGTGGCGGCCGTCGTAGTAGACGTAGCCCTCGCCGCTGTAGCGCCCGTTGGGGATCTTCGCGATCTCGGCCTGCATCATGCGCCGCGTCGCGTCGAACAGCGCCTGCTTGTGCGCGCGGTAGCTGGCCGCGCCGTACTTGCCGATCAGCTCGGCCAGGCGCCGCGCGCCGACCTCGCAGGCACCCATCTCGGCTTTCATGTCGTGCTGCACGATGTCCAGCCGGACGTTGGCGAAGATCAGGTTCCACACGTCGCGCCTCAGCACGCCGCGGTCGACCACCTTCACCGCCGGGATGCGCAGCGCCTCCTGCCAGACCTCGACGGCGTTCGGGTTGTAGCCGCCGGCCACCGCGCCGCCGATGTCGGCCTGGTGGCCCTTGACCGCGGTCCAGCCGACGAGCTCGCCGTCGAAGAACACCGGGCGGAACACCGCGACGTCGTTGTTCTGGTTGCCCAGCGTGAACACGTCGTTGTGGAAGAACACGTCGCCGTCGTGGATGTCGCCGTCGAAGGTGCGGCGGATGTGCTTGCACACCGGCGCCAGCGAGAACGCCAGGATCGGCAGGTTCTCGGTCTGCTCGAGCATGCGGCCCTCGGCGTCGTACAGCCCGGTGACGTAGTCCTTGGCCTCGCACAGGATCGGGCTGCGCGTGGTGCGCTGCATCGAGATGCTCATCTCGTCGGTGATCGCCTTGAAGCTGCGCGCGTACACCGACAGCAGGATCGGGTCGATCGCCGCGTCGCGGTCGCGTCCGGGTTCATGCATGTTCGACCTCCCGCGCGTGCAGCGCCGTGTCCACCAGGTCGCCGCGCCCCTTGGCGTAGAGCACGAACGACCCGAGCGCGTCGACGACGCCGTCGTAGCCGTCGCTGACGAACACCGCGGTGGTGCGCTGCTCGATCAGCGCCGGCCCGGCGACGCGGTGCCCGCAGCGCAGCCGGTGGCCGTCGTACACCGGCACGTCGGCAAAGGCGTCGCGCTCGGGCACGTAGACGCTGCGCCGCCCCTTCAGCGCCGCCGACGCGTCGGCGTCGCCGGGCGCGTCTCGGTGCAGCGCCGGGCGCTCGACGCCGCCGATGGCCTGCAGTCGCAGGTTGACGATCTCCACCGGGCTGCCCTCGGCCTCGAGCGTGTAGCCGAACAGCCGCCGGTGCTCGTCGTGGAACGCGCGCGCGATGGCCGCCGCGTCGCGCCGCTGCACCGCGTCCAGCGGCACCGCCACCGAGACCTCGTGGTACTGCTTGACGTAGCGGCAGTCCAGCCGCAGCTCGCGCCGGCGGCGCGCCGGCGGCACGCGTTCGTCGTCGAGCAGGCGCTCGCCCTCGGCGACCATCTCGCCGATGCGCGTGGCCAGCGCGGCCCAGTCGAGTGCGTCGACCCGCGCGACGAAGGTGCGCACGAAGTCGTGCCGCAGCTCGCCCATCAGCATGCCGAAGGCGCACAGCACCGAGGCCTCGCGCGGCACGACGAGCAGCGGGATGCCCAGCTCGGTGCAGATCGCGCAGCCGTGGATCGGGCCGGCACCGCCGCCGGGGATCAGCGGGAACTCGCGCGGGTCGAAGCCGCGCTTGATCGTCACCTCGCGCACGCCCTGCGCCATGTTGTTGCACGCGACGCGGTACATGCCGGCCGCGGCCTGCTCGACCGTCAGCCCCATCGGGCGCGCGAGGTGCGTGTCGATCGCGCGCCGCGCCGCGGCCACGTCGAGCGCGATGCTGCCGCCGGCGAAGTAGTCCGGGTCCAGGTAGCCGAGCACCAGGTTGGCGTCGGTGGTCGTCGGCAGTTCGCCGCCGCGGCCGTAACACGCCGGGCCGGGGTCGGCGCCGGCGCTGTGCGGGCCCATGCGCAGCAGCCCGCCGTCGTCGAGCCACCCGATCGAGCCGCCGCCGGCGCCGATGGTGTGGATGTCGAGCATCGGCAGCGCGATGCGCCGGCGCGCGATCTCGCCGTCGTTCTTCACCAGCGGCGCGCCGACCGCCAGCGAGGCCTCGAAGCTGGTGCCGCCCATGTCGGTGGTGATGACGCGGTCGCGGCCGAGCGCGCCGACGCAGTACAGCCCGGCGCCGGGACCGCCCGACGGGCCCGACAGCAGCGTCAGCGCCGCCTTGTCGCGCGCCGCCGCCGGCGTGATCACGCCGCCGTTGGACTGCATGATCAGCAGCAGCCCGTCGAAGCCGACGCCGGCCAGCCTCGCGACCAGCGCGTCGAGGTAGTGCCCGAGCTTTGGCCCGACGTAGGCGTTGAGCACCGTGGTGCTGACGCGGTCGTAGAAGCGGATCGCCGGCAGCACCTCGGTGGACACCGACAGGTAGACGTCGGGCCACTCGGCGCGCACCAGCGCGGCGGCGGCCTGCTCGTGCGCCGCGTTGGCGAACGCGTTCATGAAGCACACCGCGAGCGCCTCGACGCCTTCGTCGCGCCAGCGGCGCAGCTGCGCGCGCACCGCGTCGAGGTCCAGCGGCTCGACCTCGCGGCCGTCGCGGTCGATGCGCCCGGGCACGCCGACGCGCCGCACGCGCGGCACCAGCGCGGCGACGTTGGTGAAGCGGTTGTCGTACTGCGCCTCGCGCACGCCGCGGCGCATCTCGAGCGCGTCGCGCACGCCCAGCGTGGTCAGCAGCGCGGTCTTCGCGCCGGTCGAGGTCAGCGTCGCGTTGGTGGTGACGGTGGTGCCGTGCACGATGGTGTCGATGCCGCGCACGAAGTCGCGCACCGACTGCGGCGGGTCTGTCGCCGCAGCGATCTGCGCCAGCCCCTCGACCACCGCGATCGACGGGTCGTGCGGGGTCGACAGGGTCTTGTGGATGCGCGGGCGCTCGCCGTCGCGTGCGATGACGAAGTCGGTGAACGTGCCGCCGACGTCGATGCCCAGCTTGATGCCGCGACCGCGCGGCCTCGGTGACGCGGCGATGTTCACGCGATCCCCTCCTTGGCGCTCGGCGACGCCGTGGCGTCGGCCGCTTCGGCGGCGAACAAGCGCCGCAGTTCGTCCTTGCGCACCTTGCCCAGCGCGGTGCGCGGCAGCGCGTCGACGAAACGCAGCCGCTTCGGGTGCTTGAAGCGCGCCAGCCGCCCGGCGAAGCGCGCGAGCAGCCGCTCGGCCGAGGGCTCGACGCCGGCGCGCGCGACCACCGCGGCGGCCACGACCTCGCCCCAGCGCGCATCGGCCACGCCGACCACCGCGGCGTCGGCGACGTCGGGGTCATCGAGCAGCACCGCCTCGACCTCGGCCGGGCTGACGTTCTCGCCGCCGCAGATGATCATGTCCTTGAGCCGCCCGTCGATGTGCAGCAGGCCGTGTTCGTCGAAGTGGCCGCTGTCGCCCGAGTGGAACCAGCCTTCGGCGTCGATCGCGCGCGCACTGCCCTCGGGGTCGCGCCAGTAGCCGAGCATCAGCGTGCGTGCGCGCACCCACACCTCGCCGCTGGCGCCGGCGGCGGCGTCGCGCCCGTCGGCGTCGACGACGCGCAACTCGACCCCGGCGGCCGGCGCGCCGGCCGCGCCGGCGTGGCGCACCGCCTGCTCGGGGCGCAGGCACGCGGCGATCGGCGCGGTCTCGGTCGCCCCCCAGACCTGGATCAGCGGCACGCCGCGCGCGTGCACCGCGTCGATCAGCCGCCGCGGCACCAGCGTCGAGCCGGTGCTGATCGCGCGCAGGCTCGACAGGTCGGCGTCGCGCCAGCGCGGGTGCGCGAGCATCGCGTCGAGCTGCGCCGGCACCAGCACGGTCAGCGTGATGCGCTCGGACTCGATCGCGTCGAACACCGCGTCGGCGTCGAAGCGCGGGTGCAGCGTGACGCTGGCGCCGGCGCGCAGCGCGGGCGTCGTGAGGATGTTCAGCCCGCCGACGTGGAACAGCGGCAGCGTGGTCAGCACGCGATCGTCGGCGCCGAGGCCGTGCATCGCGTCGCTGGCGTCGGCGTTGGCGGCGAGCGCGTCGGCGCTGAGCAGCACGCCCTTGGCGCGGCCGGTCGACCCCGACGTGTAGCACAGCAGCAGCGGCGCGGCAGCGTCGGCCCCCCCGCCCGGCTCGCCGCCCTGCCCGGCGCCGACCGCGCCGCCCCGCCCGGCCGCGAGCAGCGTCTCCCAGCGCGACCACCCCGGCGGCGCGTCGCCGCCGATCGTGGCGCAGCGCGTGTGCGGCGGCGCGACCGCGTGTGCCGCGCTCGCCGCGGCGAAGTCGGCGTCGGCGACGAACAGCACGGGTGCCGCCTCGTGCAGCATCGCGCGGTGCTCGGGCGGCGCGAGGCGCCAGTTCAGCGGCATGAGGATCGCGCCCAGCCGCGCGCAGGCGAACAGCGCGACCAGCATGTCGCCGCGGTTCAGCCCCAGCCACGCCAGCACGTCGCCGCGCCCGACGCCGGCGCGCGCGAGCGCCGCCGCGGCGTCGTCGACGCGCCGCGCGAGGTCGGCATACGTCAGCGCCTGGCCGTCGCAGCGCAGCGCCGTGCTCCCGGGCCGCAGCCGCGCCTGCGTGGCGATCCACTGCGCGACGCTCACCGCGCGTCCCCCACCTCGAGCACCACCGCCATCGCGGTGTCGCCGGCCGCGCAGCCGGTGAACAGGCCGCGCCCGCCGCCGCGCAGCGCGAGCGCCTCGATCAGTTCGATGACCGCGCGCGTGCCCATCGGCGCCTGCGGATGGCCCCACACCAGCGAGCAGCCGTACGGGTTCATCGCGCGCCAGTCGACGCCGGTGGCACGAGCGAAGTACAGGTCGTTGACGGCGAACGGGTTGTGCGTCTTCACGACGTCGACCTGCGCGATGCCGATGCCGGCCTGCGCCAGCGCGCGCTGCGCCGCCGGCACCGTCGCCTCGGGCATGTGCGCCAGCTCGGCGCGCGCCTGGCCGAAGCCGAGCAGGCGCACCGCGACCTTCGGGTCGCTGGCCAGCTCGCGTGCGCGCTCGCGCGTCGCGACGACGATCGCCGCGCTGCCGTCGGCCGGGTGCGTCTGGGCGCCGTAGGTCACCGTGCCGCCGGGCTGCACCGGCTTGAGCGCGGCCAGCCCCTCGGGGGTCGAGCGGCTGACGCCCTCGTCGCCGTCGAGCGTCGCGGCGGTCTTGCGGTAGCCGGGCGCGGGCACCTCGAACGGCAGCGTCATGAAGCGCCTGAGGAACGCGCTGCCGTCGGCGAGCGCGTCGGCGTACTGCGCCTCGCGGCGCAGCACGAGGTCGTGCTGCTCGGCGGTGCCGATGCCGTGCCGCGCGGCGACGTTCTCGGCGGTGGCCAGCATCGCGTGCGGGCCCAGCGGGTCGCAGCCGAAGTTGTCGAGCACCCAGTCCTCGCAGGCGCCGGTGCCGCCGGGGCCGCGCGGGTTCGGGTAGTACAGGTGCGGGCCGTTGCTGGTGCGGTCGCAGGTGACGACCAGCGCCGCGGTGGCCATGCCGCACTGCAGCTCCTGCGCCGCGGCGAGCAGCGTGCGCACGCCGGTGGCGCAGGCCTGCATCAGCGTCGGCCCGCCCAGGCGCGGCGCGCCGATCAGCCCGGCCAGCCACGGCAGCCCGTAGAACGAGTGCTTCTGCGGCACCGAGAAGCCGAGCACGCCGTGGTCGAAGGCCTGCGCCGGGTCGATGCCGCGGTGCGCCAGCTCGCGGCGCGCGACGTGCGCGGCGAACTCGATGCTGTGCAGTGCGGCGAAGCTGCCCTGCCAGCGCGCGAACGGCGTGCTCCAGTAGGCGCCGTACGGGATCTCGGCGAGCGCGCTCATCGCGTCCTCCTTGGAGCGCGGCGGCGCGCCACGCCGTCGCCGTGGGTGACCCCACCGCCGTCGCTCGGTGTTTGCGTACCGCCGCCGGGCAGCGTCTGCGCGTCGCCGTCGGCCAGGCCGGTGGCGCTGAGGAACGCGCGCCGCGCCTGCGTCAGGTGTTCGTGCGCGGCGGCCGCCGCGGCGTCGCCGTCGCCGGCGGCCAGCGCCGCGGTGATGCGCGTGAGCCCGCGCAGCACGATGGTGCGCACGGCGGCGTCGCCGAGCGTGATCGCGCGGATGTGCTGCATGTGGTCGGCGTACAGCTCGATCGCACGCACCAGCCGGCGGTTCGGCACCAGCGCCAGCCAGGCGCTGCGGAACGCGACGTTGGCCTCGCGGAACGCCTCGCTGTCGCCGGCGCGGTGCGCGGCACGCGCGCGCCCCAGCGCGGCCTCGACGTCGGCGCGCCGCGCCCGGGTGGTGGTGATCGGCGCGATGCCCCGCAGCGCGGCGGGCTCGAGCAGGAAGCGCAGCTCGTAGATGTCGTCGATGTCGCGCCGCGTCAGCGCCGGCACCGTGTAGCTGCGGCGGTCGACCGACAGCAACCCCTCGCTGGCCAGCCGCGCCATCGCCTCGCGCACCGGCGTGCGCGACACGCCGAGCTGCGTGGCCAGCGGCACTTCCTGCAGCGGCACGCCGACGTCGATCGCGCCGCGGCGCAGCTGCGCGCGCAGCGCCTCGTAGACCTGGTCACCCAGCCCCGGTGCACGTTCGACCGGCTTGATCGGCTGCTTCACGACGGCCCTCGCGGTGCGGCATCGCCGAAGGGCGACGCGTCGTGAATACTGTATACATAAGACACGACGGCGCGTCAGCGGATCGGACCGGAGCCGGGTGCGCCCGCGTTGCGGCAGATCAAACTTCCGGTGCGCTGCGCGGCGCGCGACGACGCGGCGTCGACGCACCCTGGGCGCAACCCTGGGCGCGCACCTGCCCGCCGTCAAGCGCTGCAGCGCGCCGGCCTGCACGTCGGCGCGTTCGATCGTTCGCGGCGCGAGGCGGGCCTGGCCGCCCCGTGCGCGTCGAGCCGGGCATGGCCGGCGGGGACCCTGCCGCTGCGCTGGCGGTGCCCCCGGGGCGGGCGCCGACAGCGCTGCGGGGGCGGTTCAGATCACTCGTCGTACGCCGCCACCGCCAGCGGTGCCGGGTTCGGCGCCACCTCGACCTCCCGCCAGTCGATGCGGTACGCCGCGCTGAAGCCGGTGTCGGCCGAAGGCAGCGGCGACCGCGCCGCGTCGACGCCCGGCGGCGGTGACGGCGGCGCGACCCCGTACGGCGACGGCGCCAGCACCGGGACCAGCGCGATCGCGGCAAACACCGCCACCCCCGCGAGCAGCAGCGCCGTGCGCCAAGCCGCGCCGCCGGCGACGCGCCGGCGCCCGACGTGAGGCGGCGTGCGGCGCCGCGGTGATCGTGTGGCGCTCATGACGACCCTGCCTTCGCGGCGGTGCGCAGGCCGTCGCGCAGCAGCGCGGCGCGCCAGGTCGCGCGTTGCGTCGGCGTCGCGCCGAAGTCGCGCCCGTACAGCTGCGGCCCGTGGCGCTGCATCAGCAGCGCGATGCGCGCGGCCTCGCCGTCGCCGGCGTCGGCGAGCGCACCGACGACCCGGTAGGCCTCGTCCCAGTGGCCGCGCTCGTAGGCGTCCATCGCGGCGTGCATCGTCGTCGGCGTGGTGGTCTGCGCGATGCCCGCGGTGCACGCCATCGCGGCGAGCAGCGCGAGCAGATGGCCGGCGTGCCGGCTGCGGGGTGCGTGGATCATGGTCGTTCCTCCATGTCGGTGACCATGCGCACGACTCTAGGCAGCGCGCGTCGCCGGCTCATCCCCTCGCGAGGGGAGGGGCGGCTCTGCCCGGCGGCTTAGACGAAGGGCGTAGACCGACGGCGCCGGCGGCAGGCATGCACGACCGCCGGCCGGTCAGCCGCGTGCACCGACGTCGAGCTCGAGCGAGCGCACGATCGCCTCGCTGCGGTTGCGCGCGCGCAGCACGCGCAGGATCGCCGCCACGTGCACCTTCACCGTGCCCTCGCTCAACCCGAGCGCGCCGGCGATCGCCTTGTTCGGCAGCCCGCGCTGCAGCAGCGCGAGCACCTCGCGCTGGCGGGCGGTCAGCGCCTGCAGCGCCGCGGCGTCGCCACCGGCGTGCCCGCCGGGCACGACACTGTGCCAGCCGACAAGATGCGCGCCGGCGCCGTCGCCCGACAGCACCGCGCGCACCACGTCGCCGATCACGTCGCTCGACTCGCGCTTGCCGATGAAACCCGCGGCACCGGCGGCGCGCGCGGCGCGCACCGTGCCCGCGTCGTCCTGCGCCGACACCACCCACACCGGCGTGCCCGGCCAGCGTTCGACGATGCGCCGCACCCCCTGCACACCGTCCATGCCGGGCATGTTCAGGTCGACCAGCACCAGCGCGGGGGCCTCGCCGCCGAGCGCCAGCAGGCCGGGCAGGTCGGCCGCGGTGTCGACGGCGCCGACCTGCGGCAGCGCCGCGACCATGCTGCGCAGCGCGTCGCGCAGCAGCGGATGGTCGTCGGCGACCAGCACCCTCACGGCGCCACCCCGGCGGTCACCGTCGACGCAACGGCACCCGCAGGCGCGCCGACGCCGATCTCGCCGGCGCGACGCCGCACCACGACACCGAGCCAGGTGCGCAGCGTCGGCGCCGCCACCGGCTTGGACCACCAGTCGAAGCCGCTGGCGTGCAGCGCGGCGAGCTGCGGCGGCGCGGTGTCGCCGGTCAGCAGCACCGCCGGCGTCGCGGTGCCGAACTCGGCGCGCAACACGGCGATCGCCTGGTCGCCGGTGTCACCGTCGACCAGGCGGTAGTCGGCGACGATTGCCGACACCGGCGGGCGGCCCAGCGCGCGCCACTGCGCCAGCACGCCACCGGCGTGCGCGGCGCCGAGCACGACGCAGGCCCACTGCGCGAGCAGCGCGCCCAGCGCGTCGCGCACCTGGGCGTCGTCCTCGACCACCGCGACCACCAGCCCGGCGGGCAGGTCGTCGTCGGCCGCCGCCGACGCCGCCACCGGGGGTTCGTCGGTGGCCGGCACGCGCAACGACAGGCAGGTGCCGCGTCCGGTCACCGAGCGCAACTGCAGCGGCGCGCCGAGGATCGCGCACAGCCGGCGCACGATCGACAGCCCCAGCCCGAGCCCGCGTTGCCGGTCGCGCTGCACGTTGGCCACCTGGTAGAACTCGTCGAACACGCGCGCCTGCTCGGCGCGCGCGATGCCGCAGCCGGTGTCGCGCACCTCGACCAGCCAGTGCGGCGCGCCGCCGCTTCGCAGGCGCCAGCTCAGCAGCACGCCGCCGCGCTCGGTGTACTTCAGCGCGTTGTCCAGCAGGTTGCGCACGACGCGCTCGAGCAGCGCGGCGTCGGTGCGGGCGTAGGGCGTCGCGCGCGCGACGCCGGCGTGCACCGCCAGCCGCAGGCCCTTGGCGGCGGCCGGCGCGGCGAACTCGTCGGCCAGGCGGTGCAGCAGCTCGAACAGGTCGACCGGCCGCGGCTGCGGACGCACCAGCCCGGCGTCCATGCGCGAGATGTCGAGCAGCGCATCGAGCATCGCGCCCAGCGCGGCGAGCGCGGCGCCCATGCGCTGCACGAGCAGCCGCTGCGGCACGGCCAACGCCTCACCGCGCAGCGTGCCGAGGTACAGGTCGAGCGCCTGGATCGGCTGGCGCAGGTCGTGGCTGGCCGCGGCGAGGAAACGCGACTTGGCCTCGTCGGCCGCCAGCGCGCGGTCGCGCGCGGCTCGCATGTCGTCGAGCGCGACGCGCAGCTCGGCGCTCTTGGCCGCGACGCGCTGCTCGAGGTGCGCATTGACCTGCTCGAGCTCGCGCGCGGTGCGCACGTAGCGGTCGATCAGGATCCACGCGACGAGCACGATGAACAGCGCGCCCGAGTACGGCGTCAGGTACACCGGGTTGTTGTCGGTGAAGGCCCGCGCCGTCAGCCAGTCGCGTGCGGCGAACGCCAGCGACACCGCGCCGGTCGACGCCAGCAGCACGCTGTCGGCGTTGCGCCGGCGCCAGGCGTCGGCGACCACCGCCCACACCGCGACCGCCACCGCCGCGATCAGCGCCAGCCGCCAGTAGGCGGCGGCGTCGAACAGCACGCCGAAGGCGTCGGCGGCATACAGCAGCGGTGGCGCCGCGAGCACCGCCAGCCACAGCGTGCGGTCGAAGCGCGGCCAGCGTCGCTGCGCGAAGCGCAGGCAGAAGACGACCAGCATCGCGACGAAGCCGCTGTACAGCACGTGCCACCAGATGCTGTAGTGGGCGCCGGTCAGCAGCGGCGCCGGCAGCAGCGTCCAGCCGGTGTGCAGCGCCCAGCCCAGCGCACCGACGCCGAAGTAGCCGTACAAGGGGTCGCGCCCGTGCCGCACCCACAGCAGCAGCACGCACAGCGCCAGGCAGGCCATCACGGTCGCGACGAAGGCCGGACCGATGACCACGCCCAGCAGCCGCCGTTCGTGCATCTGCCGCAGCGCCTCCTCGTCGCCGACCCACACCGCCGACACGCTGACCGTGCCCGGCCCCGCGGCGACGATCTCGATGTCGTTGTGCCCGGTCTGCACGAACTCCGACGGCAGCGGGATCACGCGCAGCCGACGCACGCTGCGCGGCAGAGGCTGCGCGGCGTCGGCCAGGCGGTCGTCGACGACGTGGCCGTTGACCGCGATGCGCGCGTGCGCGACCAGCCCGGGCAGGTACAGCGCCAGGTCGCGCAGCGGCGGCGCCAGCGAAGCCCGCAGGCGGTACGTCACCGGCGCCGCCGGCGCCGCGGCGACCCGGTCGGGCAGGCGCACCACGTCGGCCTGCCCGTCGACGCTCACGCGGATGGCGGCGTCGACGGCCTGCGGGCCCGGCGCGGCGCCCCACGCCGCCGCGGCGCCGAAGGCCACGGCAGCGACGACGCGTGCGACCCACGAGCCCACCCTGCCCACGATGGCGCGATTGCGCCACGGTCGCCAGCGCGGCGCATCCTCTTCCTAGGGGGCGACACAGGGGGTGTCGCGGCGCTAGCGTCGCGACATGTCGAAGCGCGCGGCCGAACTTGCCCGCCTGCGCGCGCTCGGCGCGATGGGGCTCGCCGCCGAGACCGTCGTGCCGGCGCTGCTCGAGGCACTGCACGCCATCGTGCCGTCGTCGCGCAACCGCTTCGGCTGGGCCGACGCCCGCGGGCGGATGTCGAGGCTGTACGTCGAGGGCCCGATCGACCACCGCATCGCCGCGCACTACTTCGCCGAGTACCACGAGCGCCGCGAGGCCGACACGCTGCCGACCTTCTCCGACACCGTGCTCGGCCGCGCCGCCGGCCGCGTCGACGAGCGATGCCGTCCGGCGTTCTACCGCAGTGCGCTGTACCACGAGGTGTGGCGCCCGCACGGGCTGCACACGCGCATCGAGGCGGTGGTGCGCGGCGCGCGCGGCCAGCCGCTCGGCGCGCTGGCGCTTTACCGCGGCGCCGGCGACCCGCCGTTCACCGCCGACGACGAGTGGCTGCTGGCGCAGGCCGCGCAGTACGCGACGCGCCCGCTGGAGGCGGCCTGCCCGGTGCCGCGCGCGGCCGAGTACGTGTCGCGGCGCGACCGGCGCGCCCAGCTCGGCCTGGACGCGCAGGGCGAACTGCTGCACCTGTCGCCCGACGCGCTGAAGCTGCTGATGCTGTCGCACGGCGGCATGACGCCGGCGGCGATGGCGCGCGCACCGCGGCGCGAGGACTTCCCGACCCTGTCGATGCTGTGGCAGCACCACCAGCGCGCGCACGCGCTGAGCGACGACCCGCTGACGGTGACCGTCGAGAATGCGTGGGGGCGCTTCGTCTTCGACACCGCGGTGCTGGCGCCGATGCACCCCGCGCAGGCACCCGTGATCCACGTGGGCATCCAGCAGCAGGAGCCGCTCGCCCTGGCGCTGCGGCGCACCATCGACGCGCTACCGCTGTCGTCGGCGCAGCGCGAGGTCTGCGCGCTGCTCCACTCGGGCCTGTCGCAGGCCGAGATCGCGCGCACGCTGTCGGTGGCGCCGTCGACCGTCGCCGACCATGTGAAGAAAATCTACGGACGGCTCGACGTGCACTCGGTGCACGAGCTCGGCGAGCGCATCCGCCAGCTCACGGCCAGGCAGCTCGCGTGAAGCCCCCTCCCCCCCCCCGGACGCGCCATCGCCGCTTCGGGGATTCCTCAGTGCGCCTGGTCCCAGTTCGCGCCGACGCCGACCTCGGCGAGCAGCGGGACCCGCAGTTCGGCGACGCCGGCCATCAGCCGCGGCACCGCGTCGCGCGCCCAGGCGAGCTCGGCGTCGGGCACCTCGAACACCAGTTCGTCGTGCACCTGCATGATCATGCGCGTCGCGCGCTGCTCGCGGTCGATCGCGCGCTGCACCGCGATCATCGCCATCTTGATCAGGTCCGCCGCAGTGCCCTGCATCGGCGCGTTGATCGCCTGCCGCTCGGCGGCGGCGCGGCGCGGGCCGCTGCCGCCCTTGATCTCGGGCAGCCACACGCGCCGCCCGAACAGCGTCTCGACGTAACCCTGCTCGGCGGCGCGCCGGCGCGTCTCGTCCATGTAGCGCCTGACGCCGGCGAAGCGCTGGAAGTAGCGGTCGATGTAGTCCTTCGCCGCCTTGGTCTCGATGCCCAGGTTGCTCGCCAGCCCGAACGCGCCCATGCCGTAGATCAGGCCGAAGTTGATGACCTTGGCGTAGCGGCGCTGCTCGCTGCTCACGGCGTCGAGCGGCACGCCGAACACCTCGGCGGCGGTGGCGCGGTGCACGTCCAGCCCCTGCGCGAAGGCGCGCAGCAGGCCGGGGTCCTCGCTGATGTGCGCCATGATGCGCAGCTCGATCTGCGAGTAGTCGGCGCTGACGATGACGTGCCCCGTCGGCGCGACGAAGGCCTCGCGGATGCGCCGCCCCTCGGGCGTGCGGATCGGGATGTTCTGCAGGTTCGGGTCGTTGCTCGCCAGCCGACCGGTCACCGCCACCGCCTGCGCGTAGCTGGTGTGCACGCGCCCGGTGCGGGGGTCGACCATCTGCGGCAGCTTGTCGGTGTAGGTGCCCTTGAGCTTGGCCAGGCCGCGGTGTTCGAGGATCTTCGCCGGCAGCGGGTAGTCGGCGGCGAGCTCGGTCAGCACGTCCTCGTCGGTGCTCGCCGCGCCGCTGGCGGTCTTCTTCTTCACCGGCAGCCCAAGCTTGCCGAACAGGACCTCGCCGATCTGCTTCGGGCTGCCCAGGTTGAACGGTTGTCCGGCAAGTTCGTAGGCTTCGCGTTCGAGCGCGACCATGCGCTCGGCCAGCTCGCGGCTCTGCTGCGCCAGCAGCTTCGCGTCGATCAGCACGCCGTGGCGCTCGATGCGCGCGAGGATGACGCTGACCGGCAGCTCGATGTCCTGGTAGACGCGCCGCAGCCCCGGCTCGGCGGCGATGCGCGGCCACAGCACATGGTGCACGTGCAGCGCCATCTCGCTGTCCTCGCCCGAGTACTCGGTGGCGCGCTGCACGTCGACCTGCGAGAACGGGATCTGGTTCGCCCCCTTGCCGCACAGGTCCTCGTAGCTCAGACCCTTGCGGTTCAGGTGCCGCTCGGCGAGTCTCTCGAGGCCGTGGCCCAGGTGCGCCTCGAGCACGTAGCTCTCGAGCAGCGTGTCGTGCGCGACGCCGGCCAGCGCGATGCCGTGGTTCGCGAACACGTGCGTGTCGTACTTCAGGTGCTGGCCCATCTTGGCCGCCTTCGGGTCCTCGAGCCAGGGCTTGAGCCGTGCGAGCACGTCGGCGAGGGGCAACTGCGCCGGCGCGTCGGCGTAGTCGTGGGCGAGCGGCACGTACGCCGCCTCGCCCGGCGTCACCGCGAAGCTCACGCCGACGATGCGCGCGCGCATCGGGTCGAGCGAGTCGGTCTCGGTGTCGAGCGCGACCAGCGCGGCGCCGGCGACGCGCTGCATCCAATGCTCGAGCCGCTCCCACGCAAGCACCGTCTCGTAGTGGCGCGCGAGCGGGGCCGCGGCGTCGCCGGCCGCCGGCGGCGCGCCCTCGGCCGCGCCGCCGAGCGCTTCTTCCAGCTCGCGCTTCCACGTGCGGAAGCCGTAGCGGTTGAAGAAGTCGAGCAGGCCCTCGCGGTCGACGTCGCGCAGCCCGAGCGCGTCGAGCGAAGGCCAGCCGGGCACCGCGCCCGACAGGTCGCAGTCGGTGGCCACCGTGACGAGGCGCCGGGCCTGCGGCAGCCAGTCGAGCGCCTTCTTCAGGTTCTCGCCCGCGGCACCCTTGATGCCGTCGGCGGCGGCGATCACGCCGTCGAGCGAGCCGTGCTCGGCGATCCACTTGGCCGCCGTCTTCGGGCCGACCTTCTCGACGCCGGGCACGTTGTCGACCGCGTCGCCGACCAGCGTCAGGTAGTCGACGATGCGCTCGGGCGGCACGCCGAACTTGGCCGTCACGGCGTCGACGTCGAGCGTCTCGTTGCTCATCGTGTTGACCAGCGTGACCTGCGGCGAGACGAGCTGCGCGAGGTCCTTGTCGCCGGTCGAGATCACGACGCGCTGGCCGGCCTCGGCGGCGCGCCGCGCCAGCGTGCCGATCGCGTCGTCGGCCTCGATGCCGGGCACCTCGAGCACCGGCCAGCCGAGCAGGCGCGCCACCTCGTGGATCGGCGCGAGCTGCTGCGCCAGCGGCCCGGGCATCGGCGGGCGGTGCGCCTTGTATTCGGGGTACCACGCGTCGCGGAACGTCGGGCCCTTGGCGTCGAACACGCAGGCCGCTTGCGCCGCGGGCACCTGCTCGCGCAGGCGCCTGAGCATCGCGATGAAGCCGTGGATCGCGCCGGTGGGGAAACCGTCGGGCGCGGTCAGGTTCGGCATCGCGTGGTAGGCGCGGTACAGGTAGCTCGACCCGTCGACGAGCAGCAGCGTGTCTTGCGTCATGCCGGCATGGTACGGCGCGGGCGCGCGCACCGACCGTGCCCGAGGGGCGTCGGTAGAATCCCTCGCATGTCGCCGACCCCGATCCGCCTGCTGGCCTGGACCTTCGCATGGCTGTGCTCGCAGGCGTGGGCGCAGCCGCCGCTGGCCCCGTCGGGCGCCGCGCCGACCCCGCCCGAGCCGCGCGTGCAGCGCAGCGTGGTCGAGGACGACGGCGTTCGCGTCGAGGAACTGCGCGTTCGCGGCGAGGTGCGGCGCATCGTCGTGCAGACCAAGGGCGAACGCGGGTCGCGCTACGAGGTGCTGCCCGCCGACGGGGCGCGCAACCTCGCCCCCGGCCCCGGCTCCACCCGCGGCGCCGCCGGCCAGCGCGTGTGGCACGTGCTGAGCTTCTGACGGCGTTCATGGCGGTGTTCACCGAGGTCTCGTTCGACGAGGCCGACGCCCTCGTCGATCGGCTCGACATCGGCCGCCTGGTCGCGCTGCACGGCATCCGCGCCGGCATCGAGAACACCAACTACCTCGTCGTCACCGACCGCGGCGAGTGGGTGCTGACGCTGTTCGAGCGCCTGGGCCTCGACCAGCTGCCGTTCTACCTGCACCTGATGAGACACCTGGCGCGCAAGGGCCTGCCGGTGCCCGAGCCGCGCGCCGACGCCGGCGGCGAGATCCTGCACACGCTGCGCGGCAAGCCGGCGGCGCTGGTCGACCGGCTGCCCGGCGCGCACCAGCTGGCGCCCGACGCGCACCACTGCGCGCAGGTCGGCGAGGTGCTCGCGCGCATGCACCTGGCCGTCGCCGACTACCCGCGCCGGCAGCCGAACCTGCGCGGGCTCGACTGGTGGGCGCGCACGGTGCCCGAGGTGCTGCCGCACGTCGATGCGCCGCAGGCCGCGCTGCTGCGCGACGAACTGGGGTTCCAGCAGGAGCTCGCCGCGTCGCCGGCGCACGCGGCGCTGCCGCGCGGGCCGATCCACGCCGACCTGTTCCGCGACAACGTGATGTTCGACGGCCTGCCCGGGCGCGAGCGGCTCACCGGCGTGCTCGACTTCTACTTCGCCGGCGTCGACGCCTTCGCCTTCGACCTGGCGGTGTGCCTGAACGACTGGTGCGTCGACCTCGACAGCGGGCGCGGCGTCGACGAACGCGCCGCGGTGCTCGTCGGCGCCTACGAGGCGGTGCGGCCGCTGGCCGGCGGCGAGCGCCGCCTGCTGCCGGCGCTGCTGCGCGCCGCGGCGCTGCGTTTCTGGCTGTCGCGGCTGCGCGACTGGCACCTGCCGCGCGACGCGCAGTTGCTCGAGGCGAAGGACCCGGCGCCGTTCGAGCGCGTGCTGCGCGGGCGCATCGCCACGCCGTGGCACCCACCGCCGCCGGCCGACTGACCCGATGGCCCTGCACCTGCGCACCGTCGAGCCTCGCCAGGGGCTGGCGTGGCTGAAGGCGGCGTTTCGCACCTTCTTCCGCCGCCCGCTGGCGTTCACGCTGCTGTTCGTCGTGTTCCTGCTCGGCGCGCTGGTCGCGATGGCGCTGCCTTACCTGGGCGGCATCGTCGTGATGATGGCGCTGCCGCTGCTGTCGCTGGGCTACATGGTGGCCACGCGGTCGGCGCTCGCCGGCGGGCCGGTGCACCCCGGCCAGCTGTTCGAGCCGCTGCGCGGCGACGACCGCCGCCGCCGCGCGTTGCTGCAGCTGTGCGCCTACTACGCGCTGGCGACGCTGCTGGTGATGGTGGTGTCCGACGCGCTCGACGGCGGGCGCTTCGAGCGCGTGCAGGTGCTGCTGGCCACGCCCGATCGCAGCGGCACCGAGACCGCCGAACTCGACGCGCTGTTCGACGACGACCGGCTGCTGTGGGGCGTCGTCGCGCGCTTCGGCCTGACCGCGCTGCTGGCGATCCCGTTCTGGCACGCGCCGCCGCTGGTGCTGTGGGGCGGCCAGGGTGCGCTGCAGGCGCTGTTCTCGAGCACGCTCGCGGTGTGGCGCACGCGCGCGGCGATGCTGCTGTACGTCGGTGGCTGGCTGGCGATGATCGCACTGGTCAGCGTCGCGTTCGGCCTGCTGTTCGGCCTGCTCGGCGTGCGCCAGCTCGCCGGGCTGGTCGCGATGCCCGCGGCGCTGGTGTTCACCTGCGTGTTCTACGTGTCGCTGTACTTCACGTTCACCGACACCTTCGGCGACAGCCCCGCGCCTCAAGGCGACGACGCGATGGCCGCGGCCTGAAGGCGGTCCGCGCCCCGGGCTGATCGCCGGCGCCGATCAATTTATCCCGTTGCCCCCGTTTGTCGATCGACACGGCGGTGTCAGCATGGGTGTGCCCCACCCGTGAGGACCGCGATGATCATCGACACCAGCTGTTACCCCACCGACCAGGTCGACCTCGCCTGGTGGCACGACGGCGAGCCCTTCACCGGCGAGCGGCTGCTCGCGATGATGGACGGGCCGTACTTCGTCAACGGCAAGCCGCGGCGCATCGACAAGGCGTTCATCCAGCCGCCGCAGGGCAACACGATCTACACCTGGACCGACGGCGAGCTGTCGGGGCGCGAGTCGATCGACGCCTACATGGCCTACACGCTGAAGATGGTGCAGGCCCACCCCGACCGCTTCATCGGCTGCTTCGTCTACAACCCGCGCTGCGGCGTCGAGGCCAGCGTCGAGGCGCTCGAGCACTACGTGAAGGTGCACGGCTTCAGGATGGTGCAGATGCAGGCCAACATGCACGCCTACCGGCCCGACCGCGCGCTCGACTGGGTGCGCCCGTGCTTCGAGAAGTGCGCCGAGCTCGGCGTGCTGGTCAAGCTGCACACCGGCGACGGCCCGTACAGCATCCCCACCGAGTGGGTGCCGATGATCAAGGCCTTCCCGACGGTGAACTTCATCATGGCGCACTTCGGCGTGCAGACCGGCGGTGTGTACTGCTTCGAGCCGTACCAGTGGGCGATGGAACTGCCCAACGTCTACTGCGAGTCGGGCTGGTGCCTGCAGTCGCGCATCGTCGAGTTCGCCAAGACGCTGCCCAGGCACAAGATCCTGTTCGGCAGCGACACGCCGCCGAACGAACCTGGCATGTGGCTGCGCCTGCTCGAGGTGCTGTGCAGCAACCCGCCGCAGGGGCTCAACCTCGACGAGGACACGCTCGAGGATTACCTGGGCAACAACGTGGCGCGCATGGTCGGCCTGCCGACCTCGCCGCCGCCGCGCAGCTTCGACGAGGCCTGCGAGCGGCTCGGCCGGCGCGTCGAGCCGCAACCCGTGATCCCGCTGTACTGAGCCGCGAGCGCATCATGATCATCGACACCCACCTGCACCCGACCAACCTCGTCGACGAGGCCTGGCGCCACACCGGCACGCCGTTCACCGGCGAGCGCATGCTCAAGCTGATGGACGGGCCGTACATGATCAACGGCAAGCCCCGGCGCATCGACATGGGCTTCATCCAGCCGCCCCCGGGCAACACCGGCTACCGCGACGGCAACCGGCGCGGACGCGACGGCATCCGCGACTACATGGCCTACATCGCCGAGCTGTGCCAGAAGTACCCCGACCGCTTCATCGGCAACTTCACCTACAACCCGCGCTGGGGGCCGGAGAACGGCGCGCTCGAGATCGAGCACCACCACAAGGCCTACGGCTTCAAGATGATCAAGCTGCACGCCAACATGCACGGCTACCGGCCCGACCGCGCACTCGACTGGCTGCGCCCCGCGATGAAGATGTGCGCCAAGTACAACATCGTGGTGCTGATCCACACCGGCGACGGGCCGTTCACGATCCCGACGATGTTCTACCCGATCATCCGCGAGTTCCCGATGGTCAACTTCATCATCGGTCACTTCGGCATCCAGACCGGCGGCAACTACAGCTTCGAGGCGTTCTGGATGGCGATGGACACGCCCAACGTCGTCTGCGAGTCGGGCTGGTGCTTCCAGGCGCGCATCGCCGAGTTCGCCAAGCAGCTGCCCAAGCACAAGATCGTCTTCGGCACCGACAGCCCGCCGAACGAACCCGGCATGTGGCTGCGCGAGCTCGAGATGCTGTGCGCGCCGCCGCCGCACGGCATCGGCCTCGACGAGGACACGCTCGAGGACTACATGGGCAACAACATCGCGCGGCTGGTGGGCATCAAGACCACGCCGCCGCCGCGCGACATGGCCGAGGCGCAGGCGCGGCTGACCGACACCTACGCGATGGTCGACTGACCCGCCGCGGCGGCGCCCGACGACGCCGCTGCGCCACCGGGCGACGGAGCAACGGCATGCACATCGACGGCGCGCAGGACGCGCAATCGTTCATCGCGCGCTACCGTGCCGAGCGGCCCGACGACGTGCTCGTCGTCGGCGAGCCGGTGTCGGCCGACCAGGAGATCACCGCGGTCGTCAACGCGCTCGAGCGCGACGGCCGCCGGCCGCTGTGCCTGTTCGAGCGCGTCGGCGGCCTCACGGTGCCGGTGGCGACCAACCTGTTCGCGTCGCGCGAGCGCGTCGCGCACTGGTTCGGCGTGCGCGTCGACCGGCTGCACGAGGCCTACCAGGCGCGTGCGCGCGCCGCCTGCGCGCCGCGCGTGGTCGAGTCGGCGCCGGTGAGCGAGGTCGTGGTCAGCGACGGTATCGACCTGGCGCACCAGCTGCCGATGCTGCGCCACTTCGCCAGCGACCGCGGCCCGTACGTGACCAACGCGGTGATCGTCGCCGAACACCCCGACACCGGCGCCGGCAACATGAGCTACCACCGCTCGACGCTGCACGCGCGCGACGCGCTGGCCACCAGCCTGCACTCGCGCGGCGACCTGTGGCGGCTGCTGCAGATCGCCGCCGCGCGCGGGCGACCGCTGCCGGTGGCGATGGTCGTCGGCATGCACCCGCTGGTGATGCTCGCCGCGTCGGCGCGGCTGCCGTTCGGTGCCGACGAGCGCCACGTCGCCGGCGGCCTGCTCGGCGCGCCGCTCGAGGTGGTGCGCACGCCGCGCCACGGCATCGCCGTGCCGGCGGGCGCCGAATACGTGCTCGAGGGCGTCATCGACCCCGCGGCGCACGCCGACGAGGGGCCGTTCGGCGAGTTCACCGGCTACTCGTCGAACCGCTCGACGAACAACCTGCTGCAGGTGCACACGCTGATGCACCGCGCGCGCCCGATGCTGGTCGACGTGATGGGCGGCAACGCCAGCGAGCACCTGAACCTGGCGCGCATCCCGCGCGAGTCCGAGATGGTGGAGAAGATCCGCCAGCGATTTCCCAGCGTCACCGCGCTGCACTACCCGACCTCGGGCACGCACTTCCACGCCTACGTCGCGCTCAAGCCGATGCGCGACGGCGAGGCGCGCCAGGTCATGCTCGGCCTGCTCGGCTGGGACCCGTACCTGAAGACCGTGATCGCGGTCGACGACGACGTCGACGTGACGCGCGACGAGCAGGTGCTGTGGGCGCTGGCCACGCACTTCCAGCCGCACCGCGACCTGATGGTCATCGACGGCCTGCCCGGCAGCGCGCTCGACCCGTCGGCCTCGGGCGCGGGCACCACGTCGCGCATGGGGCTGGACGCGACACGCGGCCGGGACTTCGACGGCGTGCTCGCGCAGATCTCGCCGCAGGCGCTCGAGCGCGCCGCGGCGATCCTCGAGCCGCGCTGAGCGCATCGGCAAGCCGCGGTGCGGCGGCGGGCGATGGCCCGCCGCCGCCGGCTCCTCTGGGCGATTCCGCGGCGCGCGGCGGCGCACACAGTACGGGTCACGCGATCCGATCCGCCACGCCGACGCCGCCGCCCGCCCCAAGCTCCGTCCGCCGCGCCGCGACCGCGCTGCTGTGCGGCGCGTCGCTGGTCGCCGCGGCGGCCGCCGACCCCGTCTGGCCGCAGCGGCTGACCGACACCGGGCTGCCGCTGAACGGCGAACCGCCGGCCGACATCGCCGGCTTCACGCCGCAGTACCCGTTGTGGTCCGACGGCACCCTCAAACGGCGCTGGATCCGCCTGTCCGCGGGCGCGGCGATCGACGCGTCGGACCCCGACGCCTGGCGCTTCCCCCCCGGCACGCAGCTGTGGAAGGAGTTCGCGCTGGGCGGGCGCAAGCTCGAGACGCGGGTCGTCGAACGCCGCGCCGACGGCCGCTGGCACTTCGCGGCCTACGTGTGGGACGCGGCCGGCGGCGATGCCACGCTCGCGCCGGCCGAGGGGATGACGATCGCCGAGGACGGGGCGCCGAACGGGCGCTACGTCGTGCCCTCGCGCAAGGACTGCCTGGCCTGCCACGGCAGCACGCGCGTGCCGGTGCTCGGTTTCTCGGCGCTGCAGCTGTCGCCCGACCGCGACCCGCTGGTGGCACCTCGCCCGCAGCGCGGCGACGTCGACCTGCGCAGCCTGGTCGGAGGCGGAAAGTTGCAGCGGCTGCCCGCGGCGCTGCTCGAGGCGCCGCCGCGCATCGCCGCCGACTCGGCGGTCGAGCGCGCGGCGCTGGGCTACCTGCACGGCAACTGCGCGCACTGCCACAACCGCAGCGAGTGGCGCGCGCCGGTGCGGTTAACGCTCGAACAGTCGGCGACGGACCCGGCAGCTTCGTCTGCCGCCGTGCTGCGCTCGCTGGTCGACGCGAGCAGCCGCTGGCGCCCCCCGGGTCGCCGCGACGACGCACGCATCGCGACGCCGGGCCGGCCCGACGACAGCGTGCTCGTCGTTCGCATGCGCACACGCGACGCGCGCACGCAGATGCCGCCGCTGGGCACCGACCGCCCCGATCCCGAAGGTCTGGCGCTGGTGCAGCGCTGGATCGAACACCACCTCACCCGCTCGATGGAGAACGCACCGTGACCACCGCCCGAATCCCGCCGCACCGCGCCAACCGCCTCGCCGCGCGCCGGCCACTCGCCACCACGGCCACGCTGGCGGCAGCGCTGCTCGCTGCCAACGCCGCCGCCCAGGTCGGTGGCGCGCCGAGCGTCGAGATGGCCGCGCGCGGCAAGTACCTGGTCGCCACCCCGGGCTGCATGGACTGCCACACGCCGCTGAAGATGGGCCCCAAGGGGCCGGAGCCCGACCTGTCGCGCACGCTGTCGGGCCACCCCGAGGGCCCTTGGCTGGTGATCTCGTCGGCCACCAACACCGCGTTCGCCGGCCCGTGGGGCGTGAGCTTCGCGGCCGACCTGACCCCCGATCCCGACACCGGCCTGGGCGAGTGGACGTTGCGCGACTTCCGCGAGACGATCCGCACCGGCCGGCACATGGGCCGCGGGCGCGAGGTGCTCCCGCCGATGCCGATCCCGGTCTACGCCAATTTCACCGACGACGACCTCGCGGCGATCTACGCGTACCTGCGCACGCTGCCGCCGGTGCGCAACCGCGTGCCCGAGCCCTGGCCGGCGGCGAAGTGAGGCGCGCGGCCCGGCCGCTCAGCGCAGCGGCTCGGCGCCGCACAGCACCGCGCCGCCGGGTGCGACCTCGAGCATCGCCTTCGCGGTGGCCACCTCGGCCGCCGGCGGCAGCGCGACGCCGTTCTTCACCGCGAGCAGTTCGGCCATCACGCTGACCGCGATCTCGGCCGGCGTCTTGCTGCCGATGAACAGGCCGATCGGCCCGCGCAGCCGCGCCAGCGCGTGCGCCGGCACGTCGAAGTGCTCGGCCAGGCGCACGCGGCGCGCGTCGTTGTTGCGCCGCGAGCCGATCGCGCCGACGTAGAACGCCTCGCTGCCCAGCGCCTCGATCAGCGCCAGGTCGTCGAGCTTGGGGTCGTGGGTGAGCGCCACCACCGCGCTGCGCCGGTCGGGGCGCAGCGCGCGCACCGCGTCGTCGGGCATCTCGGCGCTCAGCGCGACGCCGGGCACCGCCCAGGTGTCGCGGTACTCGCTGCGCGGGTCGCACACGGCGACGCGAAAGCCGCTGAACAGCGCCATCGTCGCGACGTACTCGGCGAGCTGGCCGGCGCCGATCAGGAGCAGCCGGTACTCGGGGCCGAAGGTCACGGCCAGCGTCGCGTCGTCGCGCCGCAGCCCCTCGGGCCGGTCGGCGGGCTCGAGCGTGACGGCGCCGTCGGCCAGGCACACCCGCCGGCGCATCAGCGCGCCGGCTTCGAGCCGCTCGACCAGCGCGGCCAGCGTCGCCGCGTCGGGGTCGAACTCGAGCAGCAGCTCGAGCGTGCCGCCGCAGGGCAGGCCGAAGCGGTGCGCCTCGTCGGCGGTCACGCCGTAGCGCACGAAGCGCGGCGCACCGTGCGGCAGGCCACCGTCGTGCACGTGGCGCGCGATCAGGTCGTCCTCGATGCAGCCGCCCGACACCGAGCCGACGGCAACGCCGTCGTCGCGCAGCGCCAGGATCGAGCCCACCGGCCGCGGCGACGAGCCCCAGGTGTGGACCACGGTGGCCAGCAGCGCGTGCCGGCCCGCGGCACGCCAGTCGCGCAGCGCGCGCAGCACCGTCAGATCGAGGTTCTCCATGCCGCGATGGTACGGAGCTCAGTCGGCCAGGCAAGCGCGCAGGCCGCGGTCGAGTTGCGCCTCGTCAAGTTCGCGGCCGATGAACACCAGCTTGCTCTGCGGCTTGCGCCCGCCCCAGTCGTCGGCCGGCTGCAGGTCGATCAGCCGGTGCACGCCCTGCAGCACGTGGCGGCGCTCGTCGCCGTCGATCGCGACGATGCCCTTGAGGCGGAACAGCTGGTCGCCGCGCGCGTCGGCCAGCGTCGCGAGCCAGTCGAGCAGGCGCTGACGGTCGAACGCGGCGTCGAAGACGCGCGACACCGAGTCGACCGAGGGGTCGTGCGCGTGGCCCGGCGCATCGGCGTGGGCGTGCGCGTGGTCGCAGTGCGCGTCGCACGCGTGCGCCAGCGCGTCGTCCTGCAGCACCATCGGCGGCGGCAGGAAGCCGCTGATGCCCAGGATGCGTCCGACGTCGACCCTGGCGTAGCTCGAGCGCAGCATCTCGGCGGTCTCGTTGATCGCGCGCACGCGCGCCTCGAGCGTCGTGAGCTCGTCCCCGGTCGCGAGGTCGACCTTGTTGATCACGATGCGGTCGGCGGTGACGATCTGCTCGACCGCCTGGTTGTCGGCGCCGTCGAGCCGCGGGTCGTCGAGGTGCGCCAGCGCATGCTTCGCGTCGACCAGCGTGACGATGGCGTCGAGCCGCACCTGGCGCGCGACCTCGTGGTCCATGAAGAAGGTCGCCGCCACCGGCGTCGGGTCGGCCAGCCCGCTGGTCTCGACCAGGATGTGGTCGAAGCGCTCGCGCCGCGCGAGCAGCTTGCCCAGCACCTGCACCAGGTCCTCGCGCACGTCGGCGACGCAGCAGATGCACCCGTTGGTCATCTGGTAGATCTCCTCCTCGCTGCTGAGCACGAGGTCGGAGTCGACGTCGATCTCGCCGAACTCGTTCTCGATCACCGCGATGCGGTGGCCGTGGCGCTCGGTCAGGATGTGGTTCAGCAGCGTCGTCTTGCCCGCGCCCAGGAACCCGGTGAGGATCGTCACCGGCACCGGACGCGCGCGCGCGAACAGCGTGGGCTCGCTCATGGATTCACCTCGGCCAGGGCCTGCAGGACCTTCTCGGGGGTGATCGGGAAGGCGCGGAAGCGCACGCCGATCGCGTCGTGCACCGCATTGGCGATCGCCGGCCCGATCGCGATGATCGGGTCCTCGCCGATGCCCTTGGCGCCGTACGGGCCGCCGGGGTCGGGGGCGGTCTCGAGCATGATCGTGCGGATCGGCGGCATGTCCATCGACAGGGGCATCTTGTAGTCGACGAAGCTGGCGTTCAGCGAACGGCCGGTCCGGGGGTCGACCAGGTGGTCCTCGGTCAGCGTATGGCCGATGCCCTGCTGGATGCCGCCCTCGATCTGTCCCGACGCCGCCACCGGGTGGATCACCTTGCCGAACTCGTGCACCGGCACGACCTGCAGCACCTCGATCTGCCCGGTCTCGGTGTCGACCGCGACCTCGACGAAGTGCGCGGCGAACGAGTAGGCCTTGGTCGGCGTGTAGCTGCCGTGGCCGACGAGGTGCGCCGACGGAATGCCGAGCGCCGGCTGCATGACCTCGCGCACGCCGACGCTGCGCTGCGGGTGACCGGTCACCGAGACGACGCCGTCGCGCACCACGAGGTCGCGCGGTGGCGCGTCGAGCCGCTGCGCGGCGCGCTCGAGCATCTGCGCCTTGACCTGCTGCGCCGCGATCTGCGCCGCGCGCCCGACCATGAACGTGGTGTGGCTGGCGAAGGCGCCGATGTCCCACGGCACGACGTCGGTGTCGCCGTGCACCACCGAGACGTCGTCGAACTTCACGCCCAGTTCCTCGGCGACGATCTGCGCCAGCGCGGTGTGCGCACCGGTGCCCAGGCCCGCGGCGCCGGTCAGCAGCGTCGCGCTGCCGTCCTCGTTCATCTTGACGATGGCATTGCCCTGTTCCTTGATGCCGGGGTAGGCGCTCGAGCCGTGCATCTCGCAGCCGATGCCCCAGCCGTAGCGCAGCGCACCCTTGGGCGCGCGCTTGCGCGGGCGCTCGACGCCCCAGCCGACTTCGGCCATGCCGCGGCGGATGCAGTCCTCCAGGCCGTGGCCGACCAGCGGGTGGCCCGACGGCGCGACGTCGCCGTCGCGCACCGCGTTCTTCAGCTTCAGCGCCGCCGGGTCCAGGCCGAGCCTCTCGGCCGCCTCGTCCATCTGCAGGTCGAGCGCCCAGTACGCCTGCACCACCCCGTAGCCGCGGAACGCGCCGGCGATCGGGTTGTTGGTGTAGACGCACAGGCCCTCGAGGTCGACGTTCTCGCAGCGGTACAGCGAGGTCAGCGATGCGGTGCCGACGTTGGTCACGCCCGGCCCGTGCGAGCCGTAGGCCCCCGAGTCGTACACCAGGCGCGCCTGGCGTGCGGTGATCGTGCCGTCACGCTTGAACCCCTGCTTGAGCCAGATGCGGCACGGGTGACGCGATCGCCCGCCGAGGAAGGTCTCCTTGCGCGTGAACTCCATCTTCACCGGCTTGCGCGTCTGCCTGGCGAGCAGCGCGCACAGGAACTCGTGCTGGAACAGGTCCTGCTTGGCGCCGAATCCGCCCCCCATGTGGTCGACGAGCACGCGCACGTGGTTCAGCGGCAGCCCGAGCACCTCGGCGAGCGCGCCGCGCACCATGAACGCGGTCTGCGTCGAGCTCCACATCGTCAGCTTGCCGTTGCCGTCCCACTGTGCGACGCAGACGTTGGGCTCCATGTACGCCGGCGTCGGGCGGCCGGTGCGGTACTCGCCCTCGATCACGACGTCGGCGTCGGCGAAGCCACGTTCGACGTCGCCGCGCACGACGCGCGTGGGCGGCTGCACGAGGTTGCCGCCGGGGCCGACGTCGTGGATCAGCGGTGCACCGGGGGCGCGCGCGGCGTCGGTGTCGAACACCGCCGGCAGCGGCTCGTACTCGACTTCGATCAGCGCGAGCGCCTGCTCGGCGATCTCCTCGCTGACCGCGGCGACCGCGGCCACGCCCTCGCCCCAGTAACGCACCTTGCGGTCGAGGATGTACTGGTCCTTCGTGCACGACGCCGAGCGCGGGTGCGGCGAGCCGTAATGCAGCACGCGCGGCACGTTCTCGTGCGTGAGCACCGCCTTGACGCCGGGCAGCGCCAGCGCGCGCGACGCGTCGATGCGCACGATGCGCGCGTGTGCGACCTGGCTGCGCAGCGTCTTGCCGTACAGCATGCCGGGCAGTTGCAGGTCGCCGACGTAGACGGCGTTGCCGGTGACCTTGTCGAGCAGGTCGCGGCGCTTGACGCTGTGGCCGACCACCGCCAGGGCGCCGGCGGCCTCGGGCTGCGCCAGCGCGCGCGCCTCGTCGATCACGTGCGCGTTCATGCCGCGACCTCCTGCCGCGCGCAGCGCTGCACCGCCTCGACGATCTTCGTGTAGCCGGTGCAGCGGCAGATGTTGCCGGCCAGCGCGAAGCGGATCTCGGCCTCGGTCGGGTTCGGGTTCTCGTCGAGCAGCGCCTTGGCCATCATCAGCACGCCGGGGGTGCAGAAGCCGCACTGCGCCGCGCCGCACTGCATGAACTGCTCCTGCAGCGGATGCACGTGGTCGGGGCCGGGCTGCAGGCCCTCGATGGTCTGCACCTCGGCAGCTTCGGCCTCGACGGCGAGCACCAGGCAGGCGTTGACCGGGCGACCGTCGACGACGACGGTGCACGCCCCGCAGTCGCCGACGTCGCAGCCCTTCTTGGTGCCGGTCAGCGCGGCCTCGACGCGCAGGGCGTCGAGCAGGCTGCGGTGCGGCTCGACGTGCAGCTCACGCGGCTCGCCGTTGATCGTCAGCTTCACCAGTCGTTTCATCGTGCTCGCTCCAGGGATTGTTCGATCGCGCGCCGGGTCAGCACGCCGACCATGCGGCGGCGGTACTCGGCGCTCGCGCGCACGTCGCTGATCGGCCGGCTCTCGTCCATCGCGGTGCGCGAGACGACCTCGAGCAGGCCCGGGCCGACCCGCTCGCCGCGCAGCATGTCCTCGGCGCGGCGTGCGCGCATCGGCGTCGGCGCGACGGCACCGAGCACGATGCGCACGCCGTCGACCGCGCCGTCGTCGGCCAGCGTCAGCGACACCGCGACGCCGACGGTGGCCAGCTCCATCGCCTTGCGCCGGCCGTGCTTCAGGTAAGCCTTGCCGCTGCGCGCCGGCGGGGGCGGCAGCGTGAACGCGGTGACGATCTCGTCGCGCGCGAGCACGGTGCGCCCCGGCCCGGTGAAGAAGTCCTCGGCCGCGATGCGACGCGCACCGTCGGGCCCGTGCGCATGCACGACGCCGGCGTCGGCGATCAGCGGCGGCAGCGTGTCGGCCGACGGCGAGGCGCGGCAGACGTTGCCGGCCAGCGTGGCGCGGCAGCGCACCTGGATCGACCCGAGCTCGCGCGCCGCCTGCCACAGCCCTGCGTAGTGGCGCTGCACGTCGGGCGAGGTCTCGATGTCGCGCACCCTGACGAGCGCGCCGACGTGCAGGCCGTCGCGCGCGTCGTAGCTCAGGCGGTCGAGCGCCGGCACGCGCTTCAGGTTGATCAGGTGCGCCGGCCTGCGCACCTGCTCCTTCATCTCGACCAGCAGGTCGGTGCCGCCGGCGAACACGCTGGCCTGGCCGTCGTGGCAGCGCAGCAGCGCGACGACATCGTCGAGCGTGGTCGGCGCGTGGTAGTCGAAGGGCCTCATCGGCAGTTCCCTCACGGTGTCTGACGCGTGCATCGTGCAGGGCCGCCCCCGATCGGTAAACGGGCTGAGTCGTATATCTTGATCGGATCACTCGATGAGTGCCGCTCGATGCCGCGGCGCCCGTCGTCGCCGGGTCGGCATGGGGACGGCCCGCGCGGGTCGGACCGGTGCGGTCGCCCGCGCTGCGCACTGCCGCGGCCTTGGCGGGTCGGCTGCCCGCGCTCCGCGGCGGCGCCGTCGTGCGGTGCGGGTGCACCCGGCTTCAGCATGCGCACGCCTCGCGCACGGCGGGTGCAGCGGGCCCCGGCGCCGCGCCGAGCCGGCGCGTCAGCCCGCGACCGCCGCCCTGCGCTCGGCCGCCGTACCGGCCCAGCGGTGCACGGTGCCGACGTCGAGGTCGAACAGGTCGAGCACGCGGCCCAGCGTGTGGTCGACCATCTCGGCCAGGTTCGCCGGACGGGCGTAGAACGCCGGCACCGGCGGCGCGACGATCGCGCCCATCTCGGTGACCGCGACCATGTTGCGCAGGTGCACCAGGCTCAGCGGCGTCTCGCGCGCGAGCAGCACCAGGCGCCTGCGCTCCTTGAGCATCACGTCGGCGGCACGTGCGATCAGCGACGCCGCGTTGCCGGTGGCGATCTCGGCCAGCGTCTTCATCGAGCACGGCGCCACGACCATCCCCAGCGTGCGGTACGAGCCGCTCGCGACGCACGCACCGACGTCGCCGTTCGAGTGCACCTGGTGCGCCAGCGCGTGCAGGTCGGCGAGCTTGGTCCCGCTCTCGCAGGCCATCGTCAGCTTCGCGGCGCGGCTGACGACCAGGTGCACCTCGAGGTCGTCGACGCCGCGCAGCAGCTCGAGCAGCCGCTGGCCGTAGACGAAGCCCGACGCGCCGCTGATGCCGACGACGATGCGGCGCATCGCCACGCTCAGCCCGCGGCGATGCGACGCACCGCGGCGCGCGCCTCGTCGCGCAGCGCCGCCAGGTCGAGGCCCGGGACCGCGTCGTCCTCGGCGACGACGCGCCCGTCGCACAGCAGCCACTTCAGCCGCGGGCGCGCGCCGCTGGCCACCGGCGCGACGCCCGGGTCGTGCAGGCCGAAGAAGCGCGGGTCGTCGAGCGACCACACCGCCAGGTCGGCGGCCATGCCCGGCGCCAGCGTGCCGACGCCGTCGAAGCCGAGCACGCGCGCGCCGCCGGCGCTGGCCCAGTGCATCACGTCGTACGCGGTGACCGCGTCGGCGCCCGCCTCGCCCTGGCCTTCGGGCCGCGCGCGCGACCGGCTGCCCGCGTGCGCGCGGTGCACCAGCCACGCGAAGTGCAGTTCGCTCGCCATGTCGGCCGCTTCGTTCGACGCGGCGCCGTCGACGCCGATCGACACCGGTGCACCGAGCCGTGCCAGCGCCGGCGCCGGCGCCACGCCGCTGCCCAGCCTGCCGTTGCTCTGCGGGCAGTGCGCGATGCCGGTGCCGGTGGACGCCAGCAGACGCTGCTCCGACGGCGAGACGTGCACCAGGTGCGCGAACCACACGTCGGGCCCCAGCCATTCGTGCTCGGCCGCGAACTCGACCGGCAGCATGCCGTGCTGCTGGCGCACGTGCTCGATCGTGGCCACCGTCTCCGACAGGTGCGAGTGCAGCGGCACGCCCATCGCGCGCGCCGCGCGTGCCACCGGCTTCAGCTCGTCGGCGCGCAGCGAGACGTTGATCGTCGTCGGGGCGAACGCGACGCGGCGCATCGCGCGCGATCCGCGCTGATGGAAGCGCTGCACCGTGCGCTCGACGTCGGCGAGCATGCCGTCGAGCCTCTCCGGGCGCTGGTGCGCCGGCGCGTCGGCCTCGACGTGGCGCACCTGCGTCGCCCCGCCGCGCAGCAGCATGAAGCGCAGCCCGAGCCGCTCGGCCTCGTCGAACAGCACCGCCGACGTGTCGAAGCCGATGCCCGGGTGGTAGAGGTAGTGGTGATCGGCCACCGTCGTGCAGCCCGACAGCAGCAGTTCGACCAGGCCGATGCGCGCCGCCAGCCGCAGCGTCGCCTCGTCGAACGCGCCGCGGTGACGGTACGGGACCGCCTGCAGCCACGGCATCAGCGTGCGGTCGATGCCTGCCGGAACGCCCTTGAGCAGCGACTGGAACAGATGGTGGTGCGTGTTGACCCAGCCCGGCGTGACGACGCAGTGCGCGGCGTCGAGCACGCGCTCGCCGGGCCGGGCGTCGAGCCCCCGGCCGACCTCGACGACGACGCCGTCGGCCACGCGCAGGTCGCTGGCGTCGCTGCGTGCCGCGGCGCCGGCGGCACCGGTGACCAGCGCGTCGGCGCCGCGGATCAGGTAGCGGCCGGCGCTCAATGGTCCATCTCGCTTTCGTGCCAGCCGCCCAGCGCCCACTTCGACAGCGCCGCCATCGCCATGAACAGCACGATGCCGGTAGCGGTGATCAGCAGCAGCGCCGCGAACAGCCGCGGGATGTTGAGCTGGAAGCCCGACTGCAGGATCTGGTACGCCAGCCCCGACGCGGTGCCTCCGGTGCCGGCGACGAACTCGGCGACCACCGCGCCGATCAGCGCCAGACCGCTCGAGATGCGCAGGCCGCCGAAGAAGTACGGCAGCGCCGAGGGCACGCGCAGCCGCATCAGCGTCTGCCAGCGGTTCGCGCGGTTGAGCTTGAACAGGTTCTTCAGCCCCGGGTTGACGCTGCGCAGGCCGAGGATCGTGTTGCTGATGATCGGGAACAGCGCGACGATGGTCGCGCAGATCACCATCGCCGGGATCGGGTCGCGAACCCAGATGATGATCAGCGGCGCGATCGCGACGATCGGCGTGACCTGCAGGATGATCGCGTACGGGAACAGGCTGACCTCGATCAGCTTGCTCTGCACGAACAGGAACGCCGCGGCCACGCCCAGCACGACGGCCAGCGCGAACGCGGCGAAGGTGATCTTCAGCGTCGTCATCAGCGCCGACGACAGCAGCGCCCAGTCGGCGACCAGCGTGCGCGCGATCTCCAGCGGCGACGGCACCAGGTAGGCCGGCACCTCGAACCAGGTGCACACGGCCTGCCACAGCGCGATCAGCAGCACGCCCAGGGTGGCCGGTGCGCCGACGCGCACGGTGGTGCGGTCGGCCAGCGCCGGCACGTCGCCGGCGGTGACGGTGGGGGTGGCGCTCATGGGGTTCTCCGGCGGTGGGCGGCGGCGCTCAGCGCTCGCCACGGTTGGCGCGCGCGAGGTGCTCGGAGAGCACGCGGCAGTTGTCGATGAACGGCTGCGACACGCGGTACGCGTCGTCGCGTTCGGCCGGCGCGTCGATCGCGACGTCGGCGATCACGCGCCCCGGGCGCGCCGCCATCACGACCACCCGGCTGGACAGGAACACCGCCTCGTAGATGCTGTGCGTGACGAACACCACCGTGAAGCCGCGCTTGCGCCACAGCTGGTACAGGTCGCTGTCGAGCCTGTTGCGCGTGAACTCGTCGAGCGCGCCGAAGGGCTCGTCCATCAGCAGGATGCTCGGCTGCACCGCCAGCGCGCGTGCGATCGACACGCGCATCTGCATGCCGCCCGAGAGCTCGCGCGGGTACACGCGCGAGAACTGCGACAGACCGACCATCTCCAGCGCGTCGCGCACGCGCGGCGCGCTGTCGTTCTTCGCGACGCCGGCGAGATCCAGCGGCAGGCGCACGTTGTCGTCGACGCGCGCCCAAGGCATCAGCGTGGCTTCCTGGAACACCATCGCCATCGAGCGGTGGCCGCTCGCCGGCCCGGCGGCGTCCTCGCCGTCGTGCAGCACGATGCGCCCCGACGACGGCGCCTCGAGCCCGGCGAACATCTTCAGCAGCGTGCTCTTGCCGCAGCCCGAGGGCCCGAGCAGCGAGACGAACTCGCCGCGGCGCACGCGCACGCTGGTGTCGTTGAGCGCGTGGGTACCGTTCGGGTAGGTCTTCTCGACGCGTTCGGCCTCGAGCACCGTGTCGCCGCCCTGCGGCGCGTTCGCCAGCAGGCCGGTCATCGCCGTCATGTCCATGATGTCGCGCTTCACTCGCTGGCTCCCGGTGGTGGCCGCGTCAGGGCATGATGCCCAGGTCCTTGACGAACTTCGTCGTGTACGCGCGCTTCCAGTCGGTGTCGGGCTTGAGCAGCCCCCACTCGACCATGAACTTCGCGGTGCGCTCCCAGCGCTCGTCGGTCATGATGCCGATACCCAGCCTGGCCGCGTCGCCGCCGGTGACCACGCCCATCTCCTTGAGCTTGGCCAGCCCGAAGGCCAGCTGGCCGTCGGTCATGTTCGGGTTGTCCTTCTTGATCAGCTCGTTGGCCGGCGCCGGGTTCGCGAGGTAGCTCTTCCAGCCCTCGATCGACGCGCGCACGAAGCGCTGCACCACGTCGGGCTTCTCGTCGACCATCTTGCGCGTCGTCGTCAGCGCCTGCGTGTACGGCGGGTAGCCGTGCGCCGACAGCAGGAAGAAGTTGGTCTTCAGCCCGCGCTGCTGCGCCTGGTACGGCTCGGACGACGGGAACGCCTGCTGCACGATGTTGCGGTCGGCGAAGAACGGCTGCATGTTGAAGGTGTACGGACGCATGTGCGCGTCGGTCAGGCCGTACTTCTTCTTCACCCACGGCCACCAGTAGGTGGTGCCGGTGCCGGCGACGAGCACCGTGCGGTCCTTCAGCTGCGACAGGTCGGTGACGTCGTCGTGCGCCAGCAGGCCCTGGATGTCGAACTGAAACGGCGCCGCGACGGTGACCAGCGGGAAGCCGCGCTCGACGCCCGACAGCACCGCGAAGTCGTAGTTCATGACGAAGTCGCTCTGCCCGGCCAGCAGCAGCTGGATGCCGTTGACCTGCGGCCCGCCCATGCGGATCGTCACGTCGAGCCCGTGCTTCTTGTAGATCCCGGTGGCCAGCGCCTGATACAGCCCGCCGTGTTCGGCCTGCGCGAACCAGGTCGTGGTCACGCTCACCTTGTCCTGCGCGTGCACCGCGGCGCCGGCGGCGATCAGCAGCGCCGCCGCCAGTCCACGTCCCCATCGCATCAGCATCGAATGCGCCATTCGTCGTCTCCTGTTGCATGTGCTCTGTCGGCACGGTGGTCGAAACCGTCGATGCATCGTTGCATCTCATCGCTCATCGAGGAACGGGCATACTGGGATAAGTTGATCAGGTGAACCTATGAATGTGACGCTGCGCCAGTTGCGCGCCTTCATCGCCGTCGCCGAGGCGCAGCACTTCACGCGCGCCGCCGAGCGGCTCGACCTGTCGCAGTCGTCGGTGAGCACACTGGTGCGCGAGCTCGAGGAGAACCTCGGCCTGCGCCTGTTCGACCGCCACACGCGCATGCTGCGGCTGACCCACGCCGGGGCCGAGATCCTGCCGCTGGCGCGCAAGGCCATGGCCGATCTCGACAGCGTACTCGGCAGCTCGGCCGAACTGCGCACGCTCGGGCGCGGGCGCGTGTCGATCGCCGCCGCGTCGCTGCAGGCGGCACTGATGCTACCGCCGGTGATGCGCCGCTACGCCGAGGACAATCCCGGCGTCAAGGTCAACCTCTACGACGTGCCCGAGCACGAGGTGATCGAGAAGGTGCGCACCGGCGAGGTCGACTTCGGCCTCGGCTCGGACACCGGGGCGCAGCGCGACATCAGCGCGCGGCTGCTCGTCACCGACGTGTTCGTCGCCGTGATGCGCCCGGACCACGCGTTCGCGCGGCGCAGGGAGCTGAGCTGGCGCGACATCGCGCCGATCCCGCTGATCGGCCCGCCGCCGGGCAACGCGGTGCGCGAGCAGCTCGACTTCGCGCTGGCGCACGAGGGCATCAGGCTCGAACGGCGCTACGAGGTCGCGCTGCCGCTGACGATCCTGGGCATGGTCGAGGCGGGGCTGGGCATCGCGGTGATGACCTCGGCGATGTCGCGGCTGGCGCGTGCGCTGGGGCTGGTGACGCGTCCCGTGACCAAGCCGCGCGTCGAGCGCGAGATCTCGCTGCTGTTCCACGCCGACCGCTCGCTGTCGCCGGCGGCGCAGAACTTCCGCGACCTGCTGTTCGCCAGCCGCGACAGCTTCGGCGACGGCGAATAGCGTCGCGCGCGCGACAGCCGCCGCGTCGCGGCGCTGAGACGATCGGGCTGCCATGGACTTCTCGCCCTCGACCACCAGCGTCGCGCTGCAGCAGCGCCTGCAGCGCTTCATGGACGACCTGCTGCTGCCGTCGCTGGCCGACTGGCACCGCTGGGCCGACGCCGGGGCGTACCCGTTCGACGTGCTCGAGCCGCTGCAGGCGCAGGCGCGCGCGCTCGGGCTGTGGAACCTGTGCCAGCCGACGCTGCGCCCCGACCAGCCGGGCACGCGGCTCGACCACCTCGACTACGCGCCGCTCGCCGAGACGATGGGACGCGTGCCGTGGTCGGCGGAGGTTTTCAACTGCCAGGCGCCCGACAGCGGCAACGTCGAGCTGCTGCAGCGCTTCGCGACGCCGGCGCAGCGCGAGCGCTGGCTGGCCCCGCTGCTGCGCGGCGAGATCCGTTCGTGCTTCGCGATGAGCGAGCCCGACGTCGCGTCGTCGGACCCGACGCAGCTGGCCACGCGACTCGAGCGCGACGGCGACGGCTGGCGCCTGAACGGACGCAAGTGGTTCGTCACCGGCGCCGCGCACCCGCTGTGCCGCGTCGCGCTGGTGCTGGCGCGCCACGCCGACGCACTCGACGCGCACCGCGCGCACTCGATCGTCACGGTGCCTTTCGACACCCCCGGGCTGGCCGTCGAGCGCAACATCCCGGTGCTCGACCACGTCGCGCTCGAAGGCCACTGCGAGATCGTGCTGCGCGACGTGCGCGTCGGCGCCGGCGACCTGCTCGGCGAGACCGGCGCCGGCTTCGCGATGGCGCAGACGCGGCTCGGCCCCGGGCGTGTGCACCACGCGATGCGCAGCATCGGCCAGTGCGAGCTGGCGCTCGAACTGATGTGCGAGCGCGCGCTCGAACGCCGCGCCTTCGGCGAGCGCATCGGCGACTTCGCCAACGTGCGCGACTGGATCGCGCACTCGCGCGTCGAGATCGACCAGGCGCGGCTGCTGGTGCTGCGCACCGCGTGGCGGCTCGACCGCGACGGCGGCGACGCGGCGCGCATCGACGCGTCGGCGATCAAGCTGGTCACCGCGCAGCTGCAGACGCGGGTGCTCGACCGCGCGATCCAGGTGTTCGGCGCGATGGGGCTGTCACCCGACACGCCGCTGGCGCGGCTGTGGAGCTGGGGCCGCGCGCTGCGCCTGCTCGACGGCCCCGACGAGGTGCACCTGCGCGGCATCGCGCGCGCCGAGCTGGCGCGCGCCCGCGCGCGCGGCGCGGCCAACGCGGTGCACCTGCGGCGCTGGCTGCCGGCGGCGCACGGCGACGCCGGCTGAACCCGCCCGCGCCCGCTACCGCGGGCGCGGGCGCCGCTGCTCGGGGCGCAGCGGCGGCGACAGCCAGGCCTCGGCCGCATCGGCGTCGACCGCGTGGCCGGCGCCGTCGACCAGCGGTAACTCGGCGTCGTTCCAGCCGCGCAGGCCGGTGCGCAGCGACGCGACGTCGACGAAGCCCATCGCCTGCATCACGTCGGCCGCCAGCAGCGATCGGTGGCCCGAGCGGCACACCACGACGACCTCGGCGTCGCGGCCGCCGGCGAGCACCGGCTCGGTGACGTCGTGGTCCCACTCGCAGGCCTGCTCGAGCAGCCCGCGCGGCACGTTCAGTGCGCCGGCGATGCGCAGGCGCCCGAACTCCGCGGGCTCGCGCACGTCGAGCAACAGCGGCGCCGGCGAGCGCTGCAGGCGCTCGCGCAGGTCCCACGGCATCAGCTCGCGCACCCGCGTGCGCGCGTCGTCGAGGAGCTCGTCGTAGCGTTTCATGCGTTCTCCCGGATCCCCGCGACGGTGCGCGACGTCAACGCCGCGCGCCACGCCGCCGCTGCCAGTCGACGTAGCGCAGCGCCAGGCGCTCGACCCAGCCGCGCGCGCCGGGCTGCGCGCCCGGCGCTTCGGCGTGCACGTCCAGCGGCGCCGCGCCCTGCGCGTACTGGCGAACGAACATCTCGCGCACCTGCCGCCGCACCAGGCCGCGCAGCGGCACGTGCGCGAGCATGCCGTAGGTGGCCGCGCTGCCCCGGCGCGCCAGCGACGGATCGGCGCGCACCTCGGCCACCGAGGCCGCCAGGTCGGCGAGGTAGCGATCGACCACCGCCGCGTGCTGCGCGGTGACCATCGCGTGCAGCCCCTCGGGGCGCTGCACGCGGTTCACCGACCAGCCGCGCGCGTCCATGCGGTCGCCCACCGCGTAGATCGCCAGCGCCGGGTCGCTCGAGCCGTAGGCCAGCAGCGGGCCGCTGGGCTCGCCGAGAACGGCCAGGCCGCCGATCGCCGCCACGCCGTCGCGCAGCCGGGTGAAGGCCTCGTGGGTGCGCAGCGCGAGGTCGCGGTAGCCGTCGGTGCCCAGGCGCTGCAGCGTCGCCCAGGCCGCGGCGTACGCGCCGCCGGCGCGCGTGCCCAGCAGCGCCGGCGACGCGAACACGCCGCCCGGCCAGTCCTCCTTGACGAAGGCCTGGTGCGCGAACAGGTCCAGCCGGCGGTAGGTGATCGTCGACGCGCCCTTGGCCGCGTAGCCGTACTTGTGCAAGTCGGTCGAGATCGAGGTCACGCCGGGCACACGGTAGTCCCACGGCGGCACCGGCACGCCGTTCATCGCCATGAACGGCAGGATCATCCCGCCGACACAGGCGTCGACGTGCAGCGGCACGCCGCGGCGTGCCGCGATCTCGCCCATCGCCTCGATCGGGTCGATCGTGCCGTGCGGGTACTCGGGCGCCGAGCCGAGCACCATCACCGTGTCGCGGTCGATCAACGCCTCGAGCTTCGAGACATCGGCGCGCAGCCGCGCGTCCAGCGGCAGCAGCACCGGCTCGATGTCGAAGTACTCGGCGGCCTTGAACCACGCGACGTGCGCGCTGACGGGCAGCACCATGCGCGCGCGCCTGACGCCCCGCGTCGCGCGCGCCAGGTCGCGGTAGGTCTTGGCGGCGAGCAGGCAGCTCTCGGTGCCGCCCGAGGTGAGCACGCCGCAGGTCGCCGCGTCGCCGTGCTGCAGGCGCGCCACCGCGGCGACGATCTCGCCTTCCATACGCTTGAGGCTCCTGAACGCGCCGGGGTTCAGCGCGTTGGCCGACGCGTACAGGCGCCAGGCCCGGGCGAGGAACTCGTCGTGCGCCTCGTCGAGCCAGTACACCAGGCTCCACAGCCGGCCGTGGCGGTAGTCGGGGTCGTCGGCACCGAAGCGCTCGAGGTCGTGCAGCACGGCGTCGGCGGGGCGGCCCGCGGGCGGCAGGCCGTCGTGGGCGGGCGGTGTCGGCGTGTCGGGCATGGCGGTCAGGCGTGGCTGCGCATCAGCAGCGCCACGGCGATGCCCAGCTGGGTGCCGATCGCGTAGCCGATGACGCCGGTGCCGATGCCCGAGGCCAGCAGCTCGCGGCGGCCCAGCGAGCGCGCGACCAGCGGCACGAAGGCCGGCGAGCAGATCGCCGACACCGAGGTGACGAGGAAGGTGCCGGCGTCGATGCCGGCGATCCGTGCCAGCAGCGCGTGCAGCGCGAGGCTGCCGAACACCGCGGCGACGACGAAGCCCAGCAGCGACAGGTCGGCCCACTCGATCGCGTCGAGCCGCGCCATCGACGCGACCGCGAAGCTGAACACGTAGATCAGGTACATGCCGGTCTTGTACGACACCGCGAGCCGGCGCACCGCCGGCAGCAGCGACGCGGCCAGGCCGAAGGTCGCGAGCAGCGCGACGACCAGCGCGGTCGCGTGGGCGCCGCCGACCGCCTCGCCGATGCCCACCGCGGCGGCGACGACGAGCGCCGCCACGCCCAGGCTGCGCACCGCGCCGACCAGCCCGGCGCGCGTCAGCAGCTCGCGGTAGTCGTCGTCGTGCGCCGAGCCGGCGTCGCCGTCGACGGGTTCGCCCGCGCCCGAGCGGGTCGCGGCGGGCGGCGGGCGCAGCCAGCGCGCCGCCAGCCGCGGCGCCAGCGTCAGCATGAACAACAGGTAGGCGGCACCGACCGCGGTGTCGAACGCGTTGAACACGAGGTAGCGCGTGTCGTCGACGCCGAGCCCGGTCTTGATCGCCGCCAGGTTCGGCGTGCCCCCGGTGTACACGCCCACCGCGAGCCCTGCCAGTTCGTGCGCGGCGGCCACGCCTTGCGCGCGCCACGCGAAGGCCAGCGCCACCGCGACGGCCACCACCGACAGCACCGCCAGCGCCATCGACACCAGCGCACGCCCGGCGATGCGCGACCACGCGCGCAGGTCCACCGTGAACAGGATCATCGGCAGCGCCAGCGCGATCGCCGCCTCCGACACCGCTTTCTGCACCGGCAGCCCCGAAGCCGGCAGCGGGCCGAGGTTGCCGGCCAGCAGCCCGGCCGCGTAACACAGCACGATCGCGCCGACCCGGTGCGCCCACGCCTGGCGCTGCACCAGCGCCAGCGCGAGCGCCGGCACGGCGAGGAACACGAGCACGAGCAGCGCGGTCATCACCCTTCAGCCGCCATGTTCGCGCGCCCAGGCCTGGTAACGCGCCGCGTGCACGGCGTCCGGCGGGTACAGCCCCGGCAGCGCCGCGCCGCCTTCGACCTCGCGCATGATCCAGCCCTCGAGCCGCTCCTGTTCGACGGCTTCGGCGGCGACCGCGTCGAGCAGCGCCGCCGGGATCAGCACCGCGCCGTCGCCGTCTGCGACGATCACGTCGTCCGGGAACACCGCGACGCCGCCGCAGCCGACCGGCTGCTGCCAGCCGACGAAGGTCAGCCCCGCCACCGAGGGCGGCGCCGCGGTGCCGCCGCACCACACCGGCAACCCGGTGCCGAGCACGCCGGCGGCGTCGCGCACGACGCCGTCGGTGACCAGCGCCGCGACGCCGCGCCGCCGCATGCGCGCGCACAGGATGTCGCCGAAGATGCCGGCGTCGGTCACGCCGATCGCGCCGACCACCGCGATGCACCCGGCGGGCATCGCCTCGATCGCCGCGCGCGTCGACACCGGCGCGCCCCACGACGCCGGTGTCGCCAGGTCCTCGCGCGCCGGCACGAAGCGCAGCGTGAACGCGCGACCGACCCGCCGCGGCGCCGGCGCCGCCAGCGGTCGCGCACCGCGAATCCAGACGTTGCGCAGGCCCCTCTTCAGCAGCACGGTGGTCAGCGTCGCCGTCGACACGGCTTCGAGCGCGCGTTGCAGGTCGGTGTCCAGCGGCGGCATCTCGGCGGGCATCGCGGTCCTCGGCGGTCGTGGCGCGGCGCATTGTCGGCCCGAACGCCGCGCGACGGCCAGCGACCGGCGCGCGGCAACCCCGGGCCTGCGCGGGCCGGGCAGGCCTCCTACACTCGCGCGCCGTGGCCCCACGCCCCGATCGCCGCGCCGCACCGTTGCCACCCTGCCCGCCTGGCTGCGGTCGCCCGCGCGTCGCCCGACGTCGCGGAGGCGCGCTCGTGGCGTGGCTGCTCGCCGCCGTCGCCCAGGCTGCCGCACAGGACGACGACGCCGAGCGCGTCGTGGTCACCGCCAGCGGGACCGCGCTGCGGCTGTTCGACACGCCGTACGCGGTCGGCGTCGTCGACGCGCGGCAACTGCGCGCCGCCGGTCCGATGGTCAACCTGTCGGAGGCGCTCACGCGCGTGCCGGGCATCGTCGCCCACCACCGCCACAACCACGCGCAGGACCTGCAGATCCACTCGCGCGGCTTCGGCGCGCGCGCCAGCTTCGGCGTGCGCGGCATGCGGCTGTACAGCGACGGCATCCCCGCCAGCGGCCCGGACGGCCAGGGGCAGGTGTCGCACTTCGACCTCGCCGGCGCGCGGCGCATCGAGGTGCTGCGCGGGCCGTTCTCGGCGCTGTACGGGCCCAGTTCAGGCGGCGTGGTGTCGCTGGTCAGCGCCGCGCCGGCCGACCGCCGGGTCACGCTCGCCGGCGACCTGGGCAGCGACGGGCTGCGCCAGTGGCGCGCCGGCGTCGAGTCGCCGTTCGACGGCGGCTTCAGCCTGCGCGCGCAGTTCGGGCAGTTCGACATCGACGGCTTGCGCCCGCACAGCCGCGCCGAGCGCAGGCTGGGCAACGTGCGGCTGGGCTGGGACGGCGCGCACGACCGCGTGGTGGTCGTGCTCAACGCCATCGACCAGCCCGCCCTCGACCCGCTGGGGCTCACGCGCGCGCAGTTCGAGGCCGACCCCGACCAGACCGCCGCGATCGCGCTGCCGCAGCAGCGCCCCGGCCAGGGCTTTCGATACCACACGCGCAAGGACACGCGGCAGACGCAGGCCGGCGTGCAGTGGCAGCACCGCTTCGACGGCGACGGCGCACTGCGCGAGAGCCGGGTCGGCGTCTACGCGGGACGCCGCGCGGTGACGCAGTGGCAGTCGATCCCCGACACCGTGCAGTCGGCCAGCCCGACGCACCCGGGCGGCGTGATCGACTTCGACCGCGACTACCACGGCGTCGACGCCCGCCTCGTCTGGCGCTGGACGATCGCCGGGCAGCGTGCGCTGGACCTGGTGGCCGGCGCGGCCACCGAGACCAGCGCCGAGGAACGGCGCGGCCACTTCAACTTCGTCGGCGACGGCGACGCACGCGTGCTCGGCGTGACCGGCGCGCTGCGCCGCGACGAACGCAACCGCGTGCGCACGCGCGACGGCTACGCGCAGGCGCAGTTCGACCTCGCCGGCGCCTGGACCGCCACGCTGGGCCTGCGCCACGGTCGGGTCGACTTCCGTTCAGACGACCGCTTCGTCGTCCCCGGCACGAACCCCGGCGATGCGCCGCTGAACCCCGACGACTCGGGGCGCCTGTCGTTCGCCTACACGCAACCGGTGGGGGCGCTGCAGTGGCGCGCGGCGCCGGCGCTGCGGCTCTACCTGAGCGCGGCGCGCGGCTTCGAGTCGCCGACCTTCAACGAGCTGGCCTACCGCCCGGGCGGCGAGAGCGGGCTGAACCGCGCGCTGCGAGCGCAGACCAGCCGCCAATGGGAGCTCGGCGCGAAGTGGCGGCCGGCCGACGGCGTCGCGCTCGACGCGGCGTGGTTCGACGCGCGCACCGACGACGAGATCGGCGTCGCGTCGAGCAGCGGCGGGCGCACGGTGTTCCGCAACGTCGGGCGCACGCGGCGCCACGGCGCCGAGCTGGACCTGCGCTGGCGCATCGCCGAGGCCTGGCGTGCGCAGCTGGCGGCCACCTGGCTCGACGCGACCTACGTCGATGGTCCGCTGTCGGCGGGCCGCCGCATCGCCGGCACGCTGCAGCGCTGGGGCTACGCCGAACTGGCCTGGCTGCCGGCGCCGGCCGTCGAACTGGCGCTGGAGGGCCGTGCGCAGGGCGACCTGCCGGTCGACGACGCGAACACCGACTTCGCCGCCGGCTTCGCGCTGCTGTCGCTGCGCGCGCAGTGGCGCATCGATCTCGGCGCGGGCCGGCTCGACCTGCTCGGCAGGATCGACAACCTCGCCGGCCGCCGCGTCGTCGGCAGCGTGATCGTCAACGAGGCGAACCAGCGCTTCTTCGAACCGGCCCCGGGGCGCGGCTGGCTGCTGTCGGCGCGCTGGAGCGTGCCGTTCTGAGCGAGGGCGATGCTCAGCCGCCGGCCGGCTTCGGGGCGGTCTTCTCGCTCCACAGCACGCCGCCGGTGGCCCAGTCGTGGCGGCGGATGTCGTAGAAGACGACGTCGACGGCGTCGGCGCTGCCGCCGAGCACGCGCACGCAGGCCTCGGTGAGTTCGCGGGCCAGCGCCTGCTTGTGCTGCGGCGTGCGGCCCTCGAACAGTTCGACGCGGATCGTCGGCATGGGGTTCTCCTGACGGTGGATCGGGCTCGGTCGCGGAAGCGGGGCGATGCGCCGAAGCCGGGCAGGCCCGGCCGCCGGCGCTGCCGGGGTGGTCTCGATCAGTGCGCCTCGGCGGTCTTGGCCGCCTCGATCGCGCCGGCGGTGTCGCCCCTGGCGCCGTTGAAGAACAGGTTCAGCACCACCGCGGCCACCGCGGTGAGCAGGATGCCCGACTCGAGCAGCGGGTGCAGGCTGTGCGCCATGTGCTGCGTCCAGCGCGGCGCCACCAGCGGGATCAGCCCGAACCCGATCGACAGCGCGACGATGTACAGGTTGTTGCGGTTGTGCTTGTAGTCGACCGTCGACAGGATGCGGATGCCGGTGGCCGCGACCATGCCGAACATCACCAGCCCGGCGCCGCCGAGCACGAAGGTGGGGATGCTCTCGACGAACGCGGCCATCTTCGGCAGCAGCCCGAGCACGATCATGATCACCCCGCCGGCCACCGTGACCCAGCGGCTGCGCACGCCGGTGACGCCGACCAGGCCGACGTTCTGGCTGAAGCTGGTGTACGGGAAGGTGTTGAAGACGCCGCCGATCACCGTGCCCAGACCGTCGGTGCGCAGCCCGGCGGCGAGCTCCGCCTGCCCGATCTTCTTGCCGGTGATGTCCGACAGCGCGAGGAACATGCCGGTCGACTCGATCATCACGACGATCATCACCAGCGTCATCGTCAGGATCATCACGATGTCGAAGGTCGGCATGCCGAAGGCGAACGGCGTGACGACGTCGAACCAGTGCGCCTTGGCGACCTTGTCGAAGTGCATCTTGCCCATCGCCGCGGCGACGACGCAGCCCAGCACGATGCCCAGCAGCACCGAGATGTTGGCGACGAAGCCCTTCGTGTACTTCACCAGCAGCAGGATGAACACCAGCACGAGGCCGGCCACCGCCAGGTTGTCGAGCGCGGCGTAGGCCGGGTTGTCGACCATCGGGATCGGGCCGGGCAGGCGCACCGCCGGCGGCGCGGCGCCGGGGGCCACCGGCGCGGCCAGCGCCGGCTCGATCAGCTTGGTCATCTCGACGAGCCTGGGCACGTCGACGTTCTGCGCCATCGGCGCCGGACCGCCCATCGCCCAGCCCACGCCGACGCGCATCAGGCTGATGCCGATGATCGCGATGATCGTGCCGGTGACCACCGGTGGAAAGAAGCGCAGCAGCCGGCTCATCAGCGGCGCGATCAGCACGCTGAGCACGCCGGCGCCGATGATCGCGCCGAAGATCGCGCGCGCGCCCTCGACGCCGCTCTGCGCGTTGGCCATCGCGACCATCGGACCGACGGCGGCGAAGGTCACGCCCATCATCACCGGCAGCTTGATGCCGAAGTGCTTCGTGAAACCCAGCGACTGGATCAGCGTGACGATGCCGCAGGCGAACAGGTCGGCCGAGATCAGCAGCGCGACCTGCTCGGGACTGAGCTTCAGCGCGCGGCCGACGATCAGCGGCACCGCGACCGCGCCGGCGTACATCACCAGCACGTGCTGCAGCCCGAGCGCGGTCAGCCGGCCGGCGGGGAGCCTCTCGTCCACCGGGTGGACGGCGGTTGTGGACATGCTTGTCTCCTCGGCAAGGGGGGGCGGACGGTGGGCCGCGTCGCGGCCCGGGGTGGGCGGTCCCGCGCGGCGCGCGGCGGGTCGGGATCGGGCGGGTCAGTGCACCGGTGCACCGTTGTCGAACCAGCGCTTGACCAGCGCGCGCTCGGCGTCGGTGATCTGCGTCGCGTTGTTCAGCGGCATCAGCTTGAGCACCGCGGTCTGCTGGTACACGGCCTGCGCGTGCTGCTTGAGCAGTTCGGGCGTGTGCAGCGCGACGTTCTTGTTCTGCACGTCGGCGTTGTGGCAGATCACGCAGCGCTGCTCGACCACCGCGCGCACCTCGGCGTAGCCGGCCGGCGCCGCGGCCAGCGCCTTCGCCTCGGCGCTGGGTGGCGGTGGCGCCAGCCACACCGCCAGGCCGACCAGCACCGCGGTGCCGACGACCGCGTGCTCCCACGGCGCGCGGCGGTGCTCGACGTGCGCCTTGTGGCGCGCGACGAAGCTGTGGCGGATCAGCGCGCCGGCGAGCATCAGCAGCACCAGCACCAGCCAGTTGTTCGGGCCCGAGTACAGCCAGCCGTAGTGGTTGGACAGCATCGCGACGATCACCGGCAGCGTGAAGTAGGTGTTGTGCACGCTGCGCTGCTTGCCGCGCCGGCCGTGGATCGGGTCGGGGTTGCGCCCGGCGCGCAGGTCGGCGACGACCTTGCGCTGGCCCGGGATGATCCAGAAGAACACGTTGGCGCTCATCGCCGTGGCGAGCATCGCGCCGACCAGCAGGAACGCGGCGCGCCCGGCGAACAGCTGGCACGCCAGCCACGACGCGAACACGACGAACGCGAAGACGCTGGCGCCGACGACCAGGTCGCCGTGCCGCTTCTGCCCGAACAGGCGGCAGATCGCGTCGTAGATGAACCAGAAGGCGACCAGGAAGACGAGCGCGGCGACGATCGCCGCGCTCGGCGACCAGTCGTGCACGGTCTTGTCGACGAGGAAGCTGCCGGCGTTGAACAGGTACAGCACGGTGAACAGCGCGAAGCCGGTCAGCCACGTGCTGTAGCTCTCCCAGTACGACCAGTGCAGGTTCTCGGGCAGCGGGCGCCAGCGCGGCGCGACCATGTACTTGTTCGAGTGGTAGAAGCCGCCGCCGTGCACGGCCCACATCTCGCCGTCGACGCCCTTGTCCTTCAGGTCCTGGTCCTGCGGCCTGCTCAGGCTGTTGTCGAGCAGCACGAAGTAGAACGACGAGCCGATCCACGCGATCGCGGTGATCACGTGCGCCCAGCGCAGCAGCAGGTTGACCCAGTCGAGGAGGTATGCGTCCATCGCGCGCTCACCGTGTCGGAGGAACCCGCCCGCCGTGGTGCCGGTCCGGGCAGCTTCCCCTCACCACGGCGGGCTCTGTGAGGAGCGAACGTCGCAAACTCGAACGACGGCGCCCGCCAGGGCCCCGCCGCGCGGGCTCCGCGGCGACGTGAAGAAAGTGTATACAGTTCTGTGAACCAGCGCTGCCCGGGTTTTCCCGCAATCCACCCGCACGACAGGCCGAGGCCGTCGTGACGGTGCCGTCGTCCATCGCCGCTCAGGACCCGCGGTAGGTGCCGTAGCTCCAGGGGCTGGCCAGCAGCGGCACGTGGTAGTGCGCCGCCGGGTCGGCGATGCCGAAGTCCAGCGGCACCTCGTCGAGGAACGGCGGGTCGGCGAGCGGCGTGCCGCGCGCGCGGAAGTACGCCGCCACCGAGAACAACAGGCGGTAGCGGCCACGCTGCAGCGTGTCGCCCTCGAGCAGCGGCGCCTCGGCGCGCCCGTCGTCGTTGAGCTCGATCGACTTGAGCTCGCGCTCGCCGCCGTCGAGGCGCAGCAGCCGCACGCGCATGCCGGCGGCGGGGCAGCCGTTGGCGGTGTCGAGCACATGCGTGGTGAGTTTGCCCATGGGTGGTGACTCTCGCGCGCCGCGCGCGCATGGTGGAAGGGGGTCGGCACGCGATGCTTGCGTGGTACCAGAAAGTGTATACACTTACGAACACACGTCAACCACGCGAGCACCGACATGCCCCGCAGCCGCGCCCAGCTCCAGGTCGTCGACGCCGACGCGCGCCGCGCCGCGGGTCGGCGCGCGAAGGCCGGCGAGGGCTCGAGCACCGGGCGCATCGTCGAGTCCGTCACCACCGCGATCGTCGAGCGCCGGCTGATGCCGGGCACCAAGCTGGCCGAGCAGCAGATCGCCGACATCTTCGGCGTCTCGCGCACCGTGGTGCGCCAGGCGCTGAACCAGCTCAGCCGCGACCACCTCGTCACGCTCGAGCCGGCGCGCGGCGCCTTCGTCGCGCAGCCCAGCGTCGACGAGGCGCGCCAGGTGTTCGAGGTGCGCACGATGCTCGAGGCGGCGCTGGTGCGCCGCCTCGCCGAGCGCATCAGCGATGCCCAGGTCGCCGAGCTGCGCGCGCACCTGAAGACCGAGCGCGACGCCGTGACACGCACCGACGTCAGCGGGCGCACGCGGCTGCTCGCCGACTTCCACGTCGTGCTGGCGCGCATGCTCGGCAACGACGTGCTCGCCGACCTGCTGGCCGACCTGCTCAGCCGCTCGTCGCTGATCGCGCTGATGTACCAGTCGTCGCACTCGGCCGGCCACTCGCAGGAGGAGCACGTGCAGATCGTCGACGCGCTCGAGCGGCGCGACGCCAAGGCCGCGGTGCGACTGATGGAGCACCACCTGGGCAACGTCGAGCGCAACCTGCACCTCGATCCGCGCGTGCCCGACCTCGCCAGCGCGCTGCGCCCGCGCTGACCCGCCCCATCCGACCGGAGCCGCCATGACGCCGCCGTCGACCCCCTACCCGCGCGACCTGCGCGGCCACGGACGCCACCCGCCGCACGCGTGCTGGCCCGGCAACGCCCGCGTCGCGGTGCAGTTCGTGCTGAACTACGAGGAAGGCGGCGAGAACAGCGTGCTGCACGGCGACGCCGGCAGCGAGCAGTTCCTGTCCGAGATGTTCAACCCACCGGCCTTCGCGGCGCGCCACCTCAGCATGGAGGGCATCTACGAGTACGGCGCGCGCGTCGGCGTCTGGCGCATCCTGCGCGAGTTCGAGCGGCGCGGCCTGCCGCTGACGGTGTTCGGCGTGTCGATGGCGCTCGAGCGCTGCCCCGAGGTCACCGCCGCCTTCGTCGAGCTCGGTCACGAGATCGCGTGCCACGGCTGGCGCTGGATCCACTACCAGAACGTCGACGAGGCCACCGAGCGCGAGCACCTGCGCACCGGCATCGCGATCATCGAGCGCCTGACCGGCCCGCGCGGCGGCACGCCGGGCCACGTGCACGGCCTGGGCTGGTACACCGGTCGCGACAGCCCGAACACGCGCCGCCTCGTCGCGGACTTCGGTGGCTTCGAGTACGACAGCGACTACTACGGCGACGACCTGCCGTTGTGGCTGCAGGTGCGCCGCAGCGACGGCGCGCTGGCGCCGCACCTGGTGGTGCCGTACACGCTCGACGCCAATGACATGCGTTTCGCGCTGCCGCAGGGCTACAGCCACGGCGACGAGTTCTTCCGGTACCTGCGCGACGCCTTCGACGTGCACTACGCCGAAGGCGATCGTGACCCGGCGGACGGCGACGGCGGCCCGGGCATGATGTCGATTGGCATGCACTGCCGGCTGCTCGGCCGCCCGGGGCGCATGCGCGCGCTGCAGCGCTTCCTCGACCACGTGCAGAAGCACGACCGCGTGTGGATCACGCGGCGCATCGACATCGCGCGGCACTGGCGCGCGACGCACCCGTTCGACGCGAACACCGCCTTCGTCTGGGAATGACCATGCCACCGAACCTGTCACGGATCAACTCCGCCTCGTCGAGCGAGTTCGTCGCGCTGCTCGACGGCACCTACGAACACTCGCCGTGGATCGCCGAGCGCGCATGGACGCGGCGTCCGGCCGCCGGCTTCGCGAGCCTCGCGCAGCTCAAGCTCGCGCTGGTCGAGGCGGTGCGCGACGCCGGCCGCGACGCGCAGCTGGCGCTGATCCGCGCGCACCCCGAGCTCGCCGGCAAGGCGATGGTCGCGAGGACGCTCACCGCCGAGTCGACCCGCGAGCAGGGCAAGGCGGGGCTGACCGAGTGCACGCCCGACGAATTCGCCCGGATCCAGCGCCTGAACGCCGACTACAACGCGAAGTTCGGCTTCCCGTTCATCCTCGCGGTGCGCGGGCCGCGCGGCACCGGCCTGTCCAAGGCCGAAATCATCGCCACCTTCGAGCGCCGCCTGGGCCACCACCCCGACTTCGAGCTCGCCGAGGCGCTGCGCCACGTCCACCGCATCGCCGAGATCCGCTTGAACGACAAGTTCGGCGTCACCCCCGAGCTGGGCAACCTGGTGTGGGACTGGGCCGAGGAACTCGCCACCGACAGCGACCCCGGCTTCAGGGAGCAGGGCCAGCTCACCGTGACTTACCTCACCGACGCGCACCGGGCCTGCGCGCACCGGCTGCGCGCGTGGATGAAACACGCCGGCTTCGACGAGGTCTCGATCGACGCGGTGGGCAACGTGGTCGGCGTCTACCACGGCAGCGACCCCGCCGCGACGCGCCTGCTCACCGGCAGCCACTACGACACCGTGCGCAACGGCGGCAAGTACGACGGCCGGCTGGGCATCTTCGTGCCGATGGCGGTGGTGCGCGAACTGCACCGCGCGGGGCGGCGACTGCCGTTCGGCATCGAGGTGGTCGGCTTCGCCGAGGAGGAAGGCCAGCGCTACAAGGCCACTTTCCTCGGCTCGGGCGCGCTCACCGGCCACTTCGACCCGGCGTGGCTCGACCAGACCGACGCCGACGGCGTGACGATGCGCGACGCGATGCGCGCCGCCGGCCTGCCGGCCACGCTCGAGGCCATCGACGCGCTGCGGCGCGACCCGCGGCGCTACCTCGGCTTCGTCGAGGTGCACATCGAGCAGGGACCCGTGCTGAACGAACTCGACCTGCCGCTGGGCGTCGTCACGTCGATCAACGGCGGCGTGCGCTGCGTCGGCGAGGTCGTCGGCATGGCCAGCCACGCCGGCACGACGCCGATGGACCGCCGCCGCGACGCCGCGGTCGCCGTCGCCGAACTCGCGCTGTTCGTCGAGCAGCGCGCCGCCGCGGTGCCGAACCTGGTCGGCACGATCGGCATGCTCGAGGTGCCGGGCGGCTCGATCAACGTCGTGCCGGGGCGCTGCCGCTTCAGCCTCGACATCCGCGCCACCACCGACCCGGTGCGCGACGCCTGCACCGCCGACGTGCTCGCCGAGCTCGGGCGCATCTGCCACGCGCGCGGGCTGTCGTACCGCATCGAGGAGACGATGCGCGCCGCCGCCGCGCCCAGCGCCCCGGCGTGGCAGCAGCGCTGGGAGCGCGCCGTGCAGGCGCTGGGGCTGCCGGTGCACCGCATGCCCAGCGGCGCCGGCCACGACGCGATGAAGCTGCACGAGGTCATGCCGCAGGCGATGCTGTTCGTGCGCGGCCTGAACGCCGGCATCAGCCACAACCCGCTCGAGTCGAGCACCAACGACGACATCGAGCTGTCGGTGCGCGCGTTCGCGCACCTGCTCGAGCAACTGGCCAGCGAGAACCCGCGATGAGCTACGAACGACTCGACGCCTGGATCGACGCGCACTTCGACGAGCAGGTGCGCCTGCTGCAGGAACTGGTGCGCGTGCCCACCGACACGCCACCGGGCGACAACGCGCCGCACGCCGAGCGCACCGCCGAGCTGCTCGCGGCGATCGGCTGGAACGCCGAGAAGCACCCGGTGCCGGCCGAGCGCGTGCACGCCTGCGGCCTGCGGTCGATCACCAACCTGATCGTTCGCCGCCGCTACGGCGACGGCGGCCGCACGATCGCGCTGAACGCGCATGGCGACGTCGTGCCGCCGGGCGAGGGCTGGACGCACGACCCCTACGGCGGCGAGATCGAAAGCGGCAGGCTCTATGGCCGCGCGTCGGCGGTCAGCAAGAGCGACTTCACGACCTACATCCACGCGGTGCGCGCGCTCGAGGCCGTGAGCCACGCCGTGGGCGAGCCGCTGGCCGGCGGCGTCGAGCTGCACTTCACCTACGACGAGGAGTTCGGCGGCGAACTGGGCCCCGGCTGGCTGCTCGGCCAGGGGCTGACGAAGCCCGACCTGCTGATCGCCGCCGGCTTCAGCTACCAGGTCGTCGTCGCGCACAACGGCTGCCTGCAGATGGAGGTCACGGTGCACGGGCAGATGGCGCACGCGGCGATCCCCGACACCGGCGTCGACGCGCTGCAGGGCGCGGTGGCCATCCTCGAGGCGCTGTACCGTCAGAACACGCTGTACAGGCAGGTGCGCTCGCAGGTGCCGGGCATCACCCACCCGTACCTCAACGTCGGGCGCATCGAAGGCGGCACCAACACCAACGTCGTGCCGGGCAAGGTGGTGCTCAAGCTCGACCGGCGCATGATCCCCGAGGAGAACCCGGTCGAGGTCGAGGCCGACATCCGACGCGTGATCGCCGAGGCCGCCGCGCGCTGCCCCGGCATCCGCGTCGAGATCAAGCGCCTGCTGCTGGCCGAGGCGTGGAAGCCGTCGGCCGGCAACGCCGAGCTGGTGGCCGCGCTGCAGCGTCACGGCGAGGCGGTGTTCGGCGAGCCGATCCCCACCAGCGGCACGCCGCTGTACACCGACGTGCGGCTGTACGGCGCCGCCGGCGTGCCGGCGGCGATCTACGGCGCCGGCCCGCGCACCGTGTTCGACAGCAACGCCAAGCGCGCCGACGAGCATGTCGTGCTCGAGGACCTGCGCCGCGCAACCCAGGTGGTCGCGCGCACGCTGTACGACCTGCTGCGCTGAGCCCCGCAGCCCGCGCACCCGGCGCGTGCACGCCGGCGCACCGGGGCGGCGCCGACGTGCACCGACTAGGGGTTCACCATGGTGCATCGGCCGTCCCGACTGCGCACAGAATTTGCAGCTTCGACCCACGTCGCCGTTTCCGCACGCAATCCGGAGCCCCTCATGACCCTGCGTTCCCCCGCCCGCCGCCTCGTCCTCGGTGCCGCCGCGTCGCTGCTCGCCGCCTTCGGCGTCGGCGCCCAGGCCCAGGAGACCCCGATCAAGTTCCAGCTCGACTGGCGCTTCGAGGGCCCGGCGGCGCTGTTCCTGATGCCCGCGGCGAAGGGCTACTTCAAGAACGAGAAGCTCAACGTGACGATCGACGCCGGCAACGGCTCGGGCGGCACCGTCACACGCGTGGCCAGCGGCACCTACGACATGGGCTTCGCCGACCTCGCGGCGCTGATGGAGTTCCACGCCAACAACCCGACCGCACCGAACAAGCCGGTGGCGGTGATGATGGTCTACAACAACACGCCGGCCGCGGTGCTGGCGCTGAAGAAGAGCGGCATCAGGACCCCGGCCGACCTCAGCGGCAAGAAGCTGGGCGCGCCGGTGTTCGACGCCGGGCGCAAGGCCTGGCCGATCTTCGCGAAGGCGAACGGCATCGGCAACGTCAGCTGGACCGCGATGGACCCCCCGCTGCGCGAGACCATGCTGGTGCGCGGCGACGTCGACGCGATCACCGGCTTCTCGTTCACCTCGCTGCTCAACATCGAGGCGCGCGGCGCCAAGCCCGACGAGATCGTCGTGCTGCCGTACCCGCAGCACGGCGTGAAGCTGTACGGCAACGTGATCATCGCCTCCGAGTCGTTCCTGAAGAGCCATCCCGAGGCGGTGCGCGCCTTCCTGCGCGCGTTCACCAAGGGCGTCAAGGACGTCATCGCCGACCCGAAGGCCGGCATCGCGACGGTCAAGGCGCGCGACGGCATCATCAACGAGGCGCTCGAACTGCGCCGGCTGCGGCTGGCGCTCGACGCCACCGTGCTCACGCCCGACGCACGCGCCGAGGGCTTCGGCAACGTGATGGGCCCGCGGCTGGCGCTGATGGCCAGCCAGGTGTCCGACGCCTTCGGCACCAAGGAGCGCGTCAACGCCGACGCGGTGTGGAACGGCGGCTTCCTGCCGCCGGCGGCCGAGCGCGACATCTTCGCCGCGGCGCGCAAATGACCCTGCCGCCACCGGTGCCCGCCGCTGCCGGCGGCGGGCGTGCCTTCGTCGACTTCCGCAACGTCTGGCTCGCCTACAACGACGAACTGCTCGCCCGGGGCCAGTTCGCGGTCGAGGACATCACGCTGCAGGTCGGCGCCGGGGAGTTCATCGCCATCGTCGGCCCTTCGGGCTGCGGCAAGAGCACGTTCATGAAGCTGGCCACCGGGCTGAAGCGCCCGAGCAAGGGCACGGTGGTCATCGACGGGCGCGAGGTCGACGGGCCGCTGAAGATCACCGGCATGGCGTTCCAGGCACCCAGCCTGCTGCCGTGGCGCACGACGCTCGACAACGTGCTGCTGCCGCTGGAGATCGTCGAGCCGTACCGCTCGAACTTTCGCGCCAAGCGCGCCGAGTACGCCGACAAGGCGCGGCGGCTGCTGCACAGCGTGGGCCTGGGTGGCTACGAGGACAAGTTCCCCTGGCAGCTGTCCGGCGGCATGCAGCAGCGCGCGAGCATCTGCCGCGCGCTGATCCACGAGCCGAAGATGCTGCTGCTCGACGAGCCGTTCGGCGCGCTCGACGCGTTCACGCGCGAGGAGCTGTGGTGCGCGCTGCGCGACCTGCAGGCGGCGCAGAAGTTCAACGTCATCCTGGTCACGCACGACCTGCGCGAGAGCGTGTTCCTGGCCGACACCGTGTACGTGATGAGCAAGAGCCCCGGGCGCATGATCGTCAAGCGCGAGATCGACCTGCCACGCCCGCGCGACCTGGAGATCACCTACAGCGCCGCGTTCGTCGACATCGTGCACGAGCTGCGCGGCCACATCGGCGCGATGCGGCAGCACAGCGCGACGCTGCCGCAGTGAGGGCCCGGCGATGAACACCCGCACCCTCGAACGCTGGTCGCCGTTGCTGCTGCTGGTGGCCACGATCGCGCTGTGGCAGGCTGTGTGCAGCGGCTTCGGCGTCAGCGAGTTCATCTTCCCGAGCCCGGCGCGCATCGCCGAGCAGTTCTGGGAGTTCCGCGGCGTGATCCTGGCCCACGCCTGGCGCACGTTCTGGGTGACGATGGTCGGCTTCGCGCTGGCCATCGTCGTCGGCGTGCTGCTGGGCTTCCTGATGGGCAGCTCGCGCATCGCCTACAACGCGATGTACCCGCTGATGACCGGCTTCAACGCGCTGCCCAAGGCGGCATTCGTGCCGATCCTGGTGGTGTGGTTCGGCATCGGCATCGGCCCGGCGATCCTGACCGCGTTCCTGATCTCGTTCTTCCCGATCATGGTGAACATCGCCACCGGGCTGGCCACGCTCGAGCCCGAGCTCGAGGACGTGCTGCGCGTGCTCGGTGCCAAGCGCTGGGACGTGCTGACCAAGGTCGGCCTGCCGCGTTCCCTGCCGTACTTCTACGGCTCACTCAAGGTGGCGATCACGCTGGCCTTCGTCGGCACCACGGTCAGCGAGATGACCGCCGCCAACGAAGGCATCGGCTACCTGCTGATCAGCGCCGGCAGCTCGATGCAGATGGGGCTCGCGTTCGCCGGGCTGGTGGTGGTGGGCATCATGGCGATGGCGATGTACGAGCTGTTCTCGATCGTCGAGAAGCGCACCACCGCCTGGGCGCACCGCGGCTCGAACGCGGCATGACCGCCGACGCGCGCACCGAGCCGACGCGCGCGCAGGTCGTCGCGCTGCTGCAGCGCGCGCAGGCGCTGGCCCAGCGCGCGATGGACGCCGGCCACCACCCGTTCGGCGCGCTGCTGGTGGCATCCGACCATCAGACGGTGCTGCTCGAGCAGGGCAACGTCGACAGCGTCAACCACGCCGAGGCGGTGCTCGCGCGCGAGTCGTCGCGCCGCTGGGGCACCGACTATCTGTGGCAGTGCACGCTGGTGACCACCGTCGAGCCCTGCGCCATGTGCGCCGGCACGCAGTACTGGGCGCACATCGGCCGCGTGGTCTACGGCATGAGCGAGCGCGACCTGCTGGCGCTGACCGGCAACCACGCCGAGAACCCGACGCTGGACCTGCCGTGCCGCGAGGTGTTCGCGCGCGGCCAGAAGGACGTGCGCGTGATCGGTCCGGTGCCCGAGGTGGCCGAAGCGATCGCCGCGACGCACCGGCGCTTCTGGAAGACGCGCGGCGCGTGAGCCGCGCGATGGGCTGGCACGGCCACCTGCAACTGCACTACCGGCGCGACGGCGAACGCACTGTCGGCGACGACCGTCATCACGGCCCGCTGCGCGTGCTCAAGGCCCTGCACCCCGAGGGCCCCGCGGTGTGCCACCACGTGCTGGTGCATCCGCCCGGGGGCTTCGTCGGCGGCGACCGGCTCGACGTCGACCTGCACGTGGACGCCGGCGCGCACGCGCTGGTCACCACGCCGGGCGCCAACCGCTTCTACCGCAGCGCCGGCGACGCCGCCGTGCAGCAGGTGCACGCCGAGGTGGGCGCGGGCGGCCGGCTCGAGTGGCTGCCGCTGGAAACCATCGCCTACAGCGGCTGCCTGGCCGAGAACCGGCTGATCGTCACGCTGGCCGACGGCGCCGAGGCGATCGGCTGGGACCTGCTCGCGCTCGGCCTGCCCGCGGCCGGCGAGCCGTTCGAACGTGGCTGCGTGCTACAGCACCTGGAACTGCCCGGCCGCTGGCTCGAGCGCGGACGCGTCGCCGCCGACGACCGCACGCTGCTCGACGGGTCGCTGGGCTTCGCCGGGCACCGCGTGCTGGCGACGCTGTGGTTCGCCGCCGGGTCGCCGGTCGACGCCGCGCGGCGCGACGCGCTGCTGGCGGCCGCGCGCTTCGACGAAGCGCCGGCCGCGCTGCCGCAGGGTGCCACCGCACCGAACGACCGCGTCGTCGTGCTGCGCCTGCTCGCGCCGCGCGTCGAGCCGGCGTTGCAGCGGCTGCGCCAGGTGTGGGGCGCGTGGCGGCGGTTGGCGTGGGGCCGCGCGCCGCACCTGCCCCGGGTGTGGCGCACCTGAGGGTCTGCGGCAACAGGCGTGCGTGCGCGCCGCTGCAGCGGCATCGACGACTGCACCGCCGGCCGAAGGTATGGCGCCCTCTGAGCCTACGGATGGGAGGGCGAGGACGTCACGATCAGCGTGCCCACCACGGCCTTCGTCCGAGGCCAGTCGCTGAGCTTGCACTTCTCTGCCCGAGGTGCGCGAACGTGAGCCACTGGTGGGGCTTCGACGTCGACGAGGACGGCAAGCGACGCGTCGCGGTGAACCTGCGCCTGGTGGACCCCGCGCCCGTCGCGGACGTGCCCATCCGACACTTCGACGCCCTCGACACGTGGACGGGCTGGCCGATGGACGGCGGTGCGTCAGGGACATGTGGTCCTGAAGTGCGCGCCGGCGATGCGACGCCACGGCCGCAGCCGAGTCCGCGGCGGTCGCTTGAACGCTTGCGGTTCACGGGCCCCGGGTCGCACGCGCCGACGCCGCCCGGCCGTGGCGATGCGCAGGTCCGCATCGGCTGATGCGCCCTTCGACCTTGTCGCGTACCGCGCCGACCGGCCCGCGGCGTTCGCCGCCGAGGCCGCCGTGCTTCAGGACCTGCTGGCCCCGTGCCGCGTCGGGCCCGAGGAACACATCGGCAGCACCGCGGTGCCCGGCACGACGGCAAAGCCGGTCATCGACATCGTGGCGCCGGTGGCGTCGCTGGACGAGTCCCGGCCGGCGATCGACCGCGCAGCGACGGCAGGCTGCGTGCACTTGCCCTGCCGGCCCGACGTCATGCCCTGGTTCTGCGGACCCTCGCCGGCGCACCGCACCCATCACCTGCACCTGGTCCCGTGCGGCGGCTCGCTGTCGACCGCGAGGCTCGCCTTTCGCGACGCGCTGCGGCGCAGCCCGGCGCTCGCCGCGGAGTAGGCGCAGCTCAAGGCTGAACTGGCGCGCCGGCACCGCACCGATCGCGAGGCCGACACCGACGGCAAGACCGGGTTCGCCGAGGCCGTGCTTCGCACGCTCGCGCGCACCGGCGGACCGACGACGCAGGCGTCGCGGCGTGTCGACGGGTCGCAGGCGCGGCGTCGCGTCGCCGCGAGGTGGCGCACCGGCGCTTTGGGCGATGGCGGTGCACGTCCGAGCGGATGGCGCGGCCGCCGTGGCCCGGCATCTCAGATCGCCAACAACCGTCGCACCCCGTCGGCGGCCATCGCCGCGCCGCGACCGCGTGCGACCACCTCGCCGCGCTGCATGACCAGGTAACGGTCGGCCAGGTCGGCGGCGAAGTCGTAGTACTGCTCGACGAGCACGATGGCCATCGTGCTGCGGTCGGCCAGCGCACGGATCACGCCGCCGATGTCCTTGATGATGCTCGGCTGGATGCCCTCGGTCGGCTCGTCGAGCAGCAGCAGCGTCGGTCCGGCCACCAGTGCGCGCGCGATCGCGAGCTGCTGCTGCTGGCCGCCCGAGAGGTCGCCGCCGCGGCGGCGCAGCATCTGCTGCAGCACCGGGAACAGCTCGTACAGCTCGGCCGGGATCGGCGTGCCGCCGCTCTTGTAGGCCAGCCCCATGCGAAGGTTCTCCTCGACGGTGAGCCGGCCGAAGATCTCGCGCCCCTGCGGCACGTAGCCGACGCCGGCGCGCACGCGCTCGTACGGCGGCTCGCGCGTGAGGTCGCGCCCGTCGAGCGCGACGGTGCCGGTCTTCACCGGCACCACGCCCATCAGGCTCTTGAGCAGCGTCGTCTTGCCCACCCCGTTGCGACCGAGCACCACCGTGACCTCGCCCAGCGCCGCCTCGAACGCGACGTTGCGCAGGATGTGGCTGCCGCCGTAGTACTGGTTGAGCCCGTCGACCTTGAGCATCTCAGCGGCCGCGCTCGGTGCGTGTCGCGCCGCAGGTCTGCGACGCGTGGGCGCGCGGTGCGAGCGGCCACCGCGGATCCGGCTGTGCCGGTCCGCTGGCGGCGCCCCCCGGGGGGGCAGCGTCGCAGGCGCCTCGGGGGGGAGCGTTCATCGGCCCAAATAGACTTCGACGACCTGCTCGTTGGCCTGCACGTCGGCCAACCGCCCTTCGGCCAGTACGCGGCCCTCGTGCAGCACCGTGACCTTCTTGCGGCCCTCGGTGAGCTGCTCGACGAACTTCATGTCGTGCTCGACGACGACCAGCGAGTGCTCGCCCTCGAGCGACAGGAGGAGCTCGGCGGTGCGCTCGGTCTCCTCGTCGGTCATGCCGGCCACCGGCTCGTCGAGCAGCAGCAGCTTCGGGTCCTGCACCAGCAGCATGCCGATCTCGAGCCACTGCTTCTGCCCGTGGCCGAGCAGCCCCGCGGTGCGCTGCGCCCCGCCCTTCAGGTGGATGCGCTCGAGCACGGCGCCCAGCCGGTCGAGCTGCTCGCCGCTCAGGCGCGAGAACAGGCTCGCGCGCACGCGGCGGTCGGCCTTCAGCGCGAGTTCGAGGTTCTCGAACACGCTCAGGTTCTCGTACACGGTGGGCTTCTGGAACTTGCGCCCGACGCCGATCTGCGCGATGTCGTTCTCGCGCAGCCGCAGCAGGTCGACGTTGCTGCCGAAGCTCACGCGGCCAGCGTCGGGCCGGGTCTTGCCGGTGATGACGTCCATCATCGTCGTCTTGCCGGCGCCGTTGGGGCCGATGATGCAGCGCAACTCGCCGACGTCGATCGCCAGCGTCAGCGCGTTGAGCGCCTTGAAGCCGTCGAAGCTGACCGTGACGTCGTCGACGTAGAGCGCGACGCCGTGCGCGAAGTCGGGCACGCCGTGCGCGAGCGGGCGCCCGAACGCGGCGTCGCGCCCGCCCGACGGCGCGACCTGCTGCCGCTCGCGGTACGCGGCGAGCGCCTTCGCGCCCTGCTCCATCAGGTCCGGCGTCACGAGCGCTTCTCCCGCGCCCGTCGGAACAGGCCGACGATGCCGTTCGGCAGGAACAGCGTCACGGCGATGAACAGCGCGCCGAGGAAGTACAGCCAGTACTCGGGAAAGGCCTGCGTGAACCAGCTCTTGGCGCCGTTGACGAAGAAGGCGCCGACGATCGGCCCGATCAGCGTCGCGCGCCCGCCCACCGCGGCCCAGATCGCGATCTCGATCGACGCCGCCGGGCTCATCTCGCTCGGGTTGATGATGCCCACCTGCGGCACGTAGAGGGCCCCGGCGACGCCGCACATCACGGCGCTGAGCGTCCAGATGCTCAGCTTGTAGGCGATCGGGTCGTAGCCGGTGAACATCACGCGGCTCTCGGCGTCGCGGACGGCCTGCAGCACGCGGCCGTAGCGGCTCGCGACGATCGCGCGCGCGAGAAGGAAGAAGCCGATCAGCACCAGCGCGGTGGTGACGAACAGCGCCATGCGCGTCGTCGGCGTCGCGATCGGAATGTCGAGGATGCGCTTGAAGTCTGTGAAGCCGTTGTTGCCGCCGAAGCCGGTCTCGTTGCGGAAGAACAGCAGCATCGCGGCATAGGTCATCGCCTGCGTGATGATCGAGAAGTACACGCCCTTGATGCGCGAGCGGAACGCGAACCAGCCGAACACGAACGCCAGCAGGCCGGGCACGAGCACGACCATGGCCATCTGGAACACGAAGCTGTCGCTGAACGTCCAGTGCCACGGCAGCGCCTTCCAGTCGAGGAAGACCATGAAGTCCGGCAAGTCCGACTGGTACTGGCCCTCGCGGCCGATCTGGCGCATCAGGTACATGCCCATCGCGTAGCCGCCGAGCGCGAAGAACAGGCCGTGGCCGAGCGACAGGATGCCGCTGTAGCCCCAGATCAGGTCCATCGCCAGCGCGCAGATCGCGTAGCACATGATCTTGCCGACCAGCGACACCCAGTGGTCGCCGAGGTGCCAGACGCTGTCGGGCGGCACCGCGAGGTTGAGCACCGGCACGAGCACGGTCACGGTGACGAGCGCGGCCATCACGCCGCTCCAGCCCTTGGGGCCGAGCAGCAGGCCGGCACGCGGGCGTGGGATCGTGGCGGGAGGCAGGATGGCGCTCATCGTCGGGCCCTCATGCCTCGGCGCTACGGCCCTGCATCGCGAAGAGGCCCTGCGGCCGCTTCTGGATGAAGACGACGATGAACAGCAGCACCATGATCTTCGCGAGCACGGCACCGGCCCATCCTTCGAGGACCTTGTTGAGCACGCCGAGCCCGAGCGCGGCAACGACGGTGCCGGCGAGCTGGCCCACACCGCCGAGCACGACGACGAGGAACGAGTCGACGATGTACTGCTGGCCGAGGTCGGGGCCGACGTTGCCGACCTGGCTGAGCGCACAGCCCGCGAGCCCCGCGATGCCGGCGCCGAGCGCGAAGGCCAGCGTGTCGACGCGCGCCGTGTTGACGCCCACGCACGCGGCCATGCGCCGGTTCTGCGTCACGCCGCGCACGAACAGGCCCAGCCGCGTCCTCGCGATCAGCAGCGCGACGCCGGCCAGCACGAGGAACGCGAACACGACGATCGCGATGCGGTTGTATGGCAGCGTCAGGTTCGGCAGCGCGGCGATGCCGCCGCTCATCCACGACGGGTTCTCGACCGGCACGTTCTGCGCGCCGAACAGCGAGCGCACCGACTGCATCAGGATCAGGCTGATGCCCCAGGTGGCCAGCAGCGTCTCGAGCGGGCGGCCGTAGAGCCAGCGGATCACGCCGCGCTCGAGCAGCGCGCCGACGCCGGCGGCCACGAGGAACGCGACCGGGATCGCGGCAAGGAGATAGACGTCGAACCAGCCCGGCAGGTGACGGCGGAACAGGTTCTGCACGACGTAGGTGGCGTAGGCGCCGATCATCATCAGCTCGCCGTGCGCCATGTTGATGACGCCGAGCAGCCCGTAGGTGATCGCCAGCCCGAGCGCGACGAGCAGCAGGATCGAGCCGAGGCTGATCCCGGTGAACAGCACGCCCAGCCGCTCGCCCCACGCCAGCCGCGCCTCGACCTGGCGCAGCGCGTCGCGCAGCGCGTCGCGCACGGCGGCGTCGGGCTCGACGCCGGGCGCAAGACGCTCGAGCAGCAGCGCGCGCGTGGCCGGGTGGCCGCTCGCGGCCAGGCGCTCGGCGGCCGCGAGGCGCTGCGCCCGGTCGGGCGACGCGACGAGGATGGCCGCCTGCAGCCCTTCGAGCTGCGCCTTCAGCGCGTCGTCGGTCTCGGTGGCGGCGGCGCGCTCGAGCAGCGGCAGGCGCGAGGCGTCGGCCTCGCGGCGCAGCCGCTCGATCGCCGCCGCCCGCTCGCGCCGCTCCGGCGAGAACAGCTGCAGCGCGGCGTGCGCGGCCTGCAACTCCCGGCGCAGGCGGTTGTTGATCGTCACGTCGGCGGCGTCGGCGGGCAGCGTCGCCGCGGCGCCGCTCACGGCGTCGAACGCCGCGCCGCCGCGCAGCACGAACACCTGCTCGCCGGCCACGCGCACGTCCCCGTCGAGCATCGCCTGCACCAGCGCAGCCAGCGCCGGGTCGGACTGCGCGGCCGCCGCCTGCAGCGCCGCGATGCGCTCGTCGTTGCCGTCGCCGGCGGCGATCGCGAGCGCCTGCTGCGGCGTCAGCGCGTGCGCGGCGCCGGCGCACGCGACGAGACAGCACGCGATCAGTGCGAGCGCGCGCACGAGACGGGCGTGAAGGCGGGCATGCAGGCAGGCGCGAGGCAACGGGACGGGCATCGGCGAATCAGGTCGTGGGGCGGCCGCGGGGCCTGGAGCAGGCCTACGCAAGTACCGCGCCGGGCACCGCGACGCGGAGGTCGCGGCCGCGCGCGGCGCGGCGTCGCGGCGCACGCGCCTGGCGGCGCGTGCACACCCCGCGGGCGGCGATCAGTTCTTGGCCGCCATGCGCGCCGGCTCGTCCTTCTTCTTGTCGTTGCCGGCGATGAACGGGCTCCAGGGCTGCGCGCGCACCGGGCCGGGCGTCTTCCACACGACGTTGAACTGGCCGTCGGCGCGGACCTCGCCGATGAACACCGGCTTGTGCAGGTGGTGGTTCTTCCCGTCCATCTTGGCGACGAAGCCGCTGGGCGCGTTGAACGTCTGCCCGGCCATCGCGGCACGCACCTTGTCGACGTCGGTGCTCTTGGCCTTGGTGACGGCCTGGGCCCACATGTGCACGCCGATGTAGGTCGCCTCCATCGGGTCGTTGGTCAGCGCACGGTCCTTGTGGCCGGCGATGTTCCTGGCCTTCGCGTAGTCGCTCCACTTCTTGATGAAGGCGTCGTTGGTCGGGTTCTTCAGGCTCATGAAGTAGTTCCAGGCCGCGAGGTGTCCCACCAGCGGCTTGGTGTCGACGCCGCGCAGTTCCTCCTCGCCGACCGAGAACGCGACCACCGGCACGTCGGTGGCCTTCAGGCCCTGGTTGCCGAGCTCCTTGTAGAAAGGCACGTTGGAGTCGCCGTTGATCGTCGACACCACCGCCGTCTTCTTGCCCTCGCTCGCGAAGCGCTTGATCTTGGCGATGATCGACTGGTAGTCGGAGTGGCCGAACGGCGTGTACTCCTCCATGATGTCGGCGTCACCGATGCCCTTGCTGTTGAGGAACGCGCGCAGGATCTTGTTCGTCGTGCGCGGGTAGACGTAGTCGGTGCCGAGCAGCACGAAGCGCCTGGCCTCGCCGCCGTCCTTGCCCATCAGGTACTCGACGGCGGGGATGGCCTGCTGGTTCGGCGCGGCGCCGGTGTAGAACACGTTGCGCGAGATCTCCTCGCCCTCGTACTGCACCGGGTAGAACAGCAGGCCGTTGAGTTCCTCGAACACCGGCAACACGCTCTTGCGGCTGACGCTGGTCCAGCAGCCGAAGACCACGGCGACCTTGTCCTGGCTGATCAGCTGGCGCGCCTTCTCGGCGAACAGCGGCCAGTTGCTCGCCGGGTCGACGACCACCGGCTCGAGCCTCCTGCCCATCACGCCGCCCTCGGCGTTGATCTCGTCGATCGCCATCAGCACGGTGTCCTTGAGCACTGTCTCCGAAATCGCCATCGTGCCCGACAGCGAGTGCAGCACGCCGACCTTGATCGTGCCCTGTGCGAATGCAGCGGGGGCCACGCCGAGCGCCACGGCGGCGGCGGCGAGCGAGAGGTTGAACTGGCGGCGGACCACTTTCATGCGAGAACCCTCCCGAGGGCGACGGTTGAACGGATCGACGCCGTCAGGTTAGGCACGTGCCGCGCCACGGCCAATACGCCGACTGGCGTAGACGCGAACCGCACGGAACCCGTGGATGAGGCCTTCGGTGCGCACGCGATCGCCGGCGCACGCCCCGCGACGCCGACGCGCACTGCGACCGCGTCCCGGTGCACAATGTCGCGGCGCCCCGGCGGCCGCTCTCTCGGCAGCCGGCACCAGCGACGATCAGCGATTCGCCAGCTGACTCACCTTGCTGATCGCCAGCGACGCCGCCGCCGTGCGCGTCTCGACGCCGAGCTTGGCGAACACGTGCTCCAGATGCTTCTTCACCGTCGCCGCGCTGCAGCCGAGGATGTCGCCGATGTCGCGGTTGGTCTTGCCCCTGACGACCCAATACAGCACCTCGGCCTCGCGCGCGGTGAGCTTGAAGGCCAGCGTCATCGCACCGATCATCGCCGCGTCGTCGGCCTCGCGCAGCACCAGCAGCCACTCGCCGTCGCCGCCGAACTCCTCGCCCACCTCGTGCAGCGCGTACGTCAGCCGCCGCGCGCCACGCGCCACCGTCAGCGTCGCCGGCTCGGCGCCGGCGCGACGGCGCAGCGACTCGCGGGCGACCCAGGCGATCACCTCGGGGGGCAGGTGCGTCGCGTCGCCCTGGCCGAAGTACTCGTCCATCAGCCTGCGCGCGAGCGCCGTCTGCCACACGCGCCGTCCGTCGCGCTCGCGCACCACCATCGTCGCATGGCCGAACGCGTCGAGCGCGAGGCGCGCCTGGCGCTGCACGCGCGCGCTGTGCAGGTGCGCGCCGATGCGCGCGAGCACCTCGCGCGGCTTGATCGGCTTGGACACGTGGTCGACGCCGCCGGCGGCAAACGCGGCGAGCACGTGGTCGGTTTCGGTCAGGCCGGTCATGAACACGATCGGGATGTGCGCCGTGCGCGGGCCGGCCTTCAGCCGCCGTGCGATCTCGAAGCCATCCATGCCGGGCATCACGGCGTCGAGCAGCACGATGTCGGGCTGCGCCTCGCGTGCCAGCTCGAGCGCACGCTCGCCGTGCGTCGCGACGAGCACCGTGCAGCCGCTGTCGTCGAGCGCGTCGTGCAGCAGCGCCAGGTTGTCGGGCACGTCGTCGACGATCAGCACGACGTCGGCACTGCCGCGGTCGGGCAGCGCGGCGGCAGTGCCGGCCGCGGCGGGCGGCGGTGCGGCGGGGGCGATCGGTTCGGTGGTCATGGGGCCTCCAAGGTCGTCGGGTCCTGGTCGATGCGGCGCCCGCGCGGCACCGGGTGCGCGACCGCCAGGTACGCCGGCAGCGTGCCGCCGGGCGCCTTCGGCACCCCGGCATGACCCGGCCCGGGCCGTCGACGCGCGTCGCGGCCCACCGACGCACGCGGTCGGCGGCGGGGCGTGGATCGGGGTCGTGCGCGGCATGTCGACCCACCCCCCATCAAGATCCGCACCAGCCCCGCGGCGCCGTCGACGGACCCGCTTAACATGGCATCGATCCTGCAAGAGAACGTGCCATGGAACTGACCCCGCGCGAGAAGGACAAGCTGCTGATCTTCACGGCGGCGCTGCTCGCCGAACGCCGCAAGGCGCGCGGGCTGAGGCTGAACTACCCCGAGGCGGTGGCGCTGATCAGCGCCGCGATCATGGAAGGCGCGCGCGACGGCAGGAGCGTCGCGGCGCTGATGAGCGAGGGCAAGTCGGTGCTGACGCGCGTCGACGTGATGGACGGCGTGGCCGAGATGATTCCGCAGATCCAGGTCGAGGCGACGTTCCCCGATGGCACCAAGTTGGTGACGGTTCACCAACCGATTGCATGAGCATGCACCGTTTGCGGGCCGTCACCGGCCGCGCCCTTTCGAGGAGAGACCCGATGACGCCCATCGCCACACCCGAGCGGCAGCACTCCGCGCGCACCGCCGCCGTCGCGACCTGGCTCGCCGCGCTGCCGCTGTGGGCAGCGGCGCACGTCGGCGGTGACGCCCATGCGCACGACGGATTCGCCGGCGGCTTCCTGCACCCGTTCAGCGGCATCGACCACCTCGTGGCGATGCTCGCGGTGGGCTGCTGGAGCGCGCTGCTGGCGCGGCCCGGGCGGCTCGACCTGTGGGTGGTGCCGCTGGGCTTCGTCGTCGTGCTCGTGCTCGGCGCATCGCTCGGCGCCGGCGGCGTGGCGCTGCCTGCGGTCGAGCCGATGATCTCCGCATCGCTCGTCGCCCTCGGGCTGCTCGTCGCGCGGCAGGTGCGGTGGCCGACCGCTGCGGCGGTCGCGCTGGTCGGCGCCTTCGCGCTGTTCCACGGCCAGGCGCACGGCGGCGAACTGGCCGGCGCCGCCGCGCTGGCCGGCATGGCGCTGGGCAGCGTGCTGCTGCACGCCACCGGCGTCGCCGCGGGCCTGCTGGTGCGCCGGCGCAACCCCTGGTGGCCTCGCGTCGCCGGCGCGGCGACGCTGTTGTTCGGTGCATCGCTGCTCGTCGTGCGCTGAAGGGGCCGCGGATGATCGCCGGCGAGCTGTTCACCGACGGGCCCGACCACGTGCTCAACCCCGGACGACGCACCGTCACGCTGGTCGTCGAGAACGCCGGCGACCGGCCGATCCAGGTCGGCTCGCACTACCACTTCGCCGAGGCCAACCCCGCGCTGCGCTTCGACCGCGACAGCGCGCGCGGGATGCGGCTGAACATCGCCAGCGGCACCGCCGTGCGCTTCGAGCCCGGGCAGCAGCGCACCGTGGAACTGGTCGACTACGCCGGCGCACGCGAGGTCTGGGGCTTCCGCGGCCAGGTGCAAGGCAAGCTGTGACGGACGACCCCAGGCTCACTGCGTTCGCTGCTGCCGAGGCGCCCTCGGCGCCCCTCAGGCGGCCGCGCAGGCGCTGAGATGGCCACGATCGGACGCCGCGCCTACGCGGAGATGTTCGGCCCCACGGTGGGCGACCGCGTGCGGCTGGCCGACACCGAACTGATCGTCGAGGTCGAGCAGGACCTGACGCTCAGGGCCGGCGAGGGCCGCACGGGCCACGACGGGCGGCCCGTCGGGTATGGCGAGGAAGTCAAGTTCGGCGGCGGCAAGGTGATCCGCGACGGCATGGGCCAGAGCCAGGTCGTCAACGGCCCCGGCGCCCACGCGGCCGTCGACTGCGTGATCACGAACGCGCTGATCGTCGACCACTGGGGCATCGTCAAGGCCGACATCGGCCTGAAGGGCTGCCGCATCGCGGCGATCGGCAAGGCCGGCAACCCCGACGTGCAGCCCGGCGTCGACATCGTCATCGGCCCCGGCACCGAAGTGATCGCCGGCGAAGGCATGATCGTCACCGCCGGCGGCATCGACACGCACGTTCACTGGATCTGCCCGCAGCAGATCGAGGAAGCGCTGATGTCGGGCATCACGACGATGACCGGCGGCGGCACCGGCCCCGCGACCGGCACCAACGCGACGACCTGCACGCCGGGGCCGGCGAACATCGCGCGCATGCTGCAGGCCGCCGACGCGTTCCCGATGAACCTGGGCTTCCTCGGCAAGGGCAACGCGAGCCGGCCCGACGCGCTCGTGCAGCAGGTCGACGCCGGCGCGATCGGCCTGAAGCTGCACGAGGACTGGGGCACGACGCCGAGCGCGATCGACTGCTGCCTGTCGGTGGCCGAGGCCACCGACACCCAGGTCGCGATCCACACCGACACGCTCAACGAGAGCGGCTTCGTCGAGGACACGATCGCCGCGTTCCAGGGCCGCACGATCCACACCTTCCACACCGAGGGCGCCGGCGGCGGCCACGCGCCCGACATCCTGAAGGTCGTCGGCGAGGCCAACGTGCTGCCGAGCTCGACGAACCCGACGCGCCCCTACACCGTCAACACGCTCGACGAGCACCTCGACATGCTGATGGTGTGCCACCACCTCGACGCCGGCATCGCCGAGGACCTGGCCTTCGCCGAGAGCCGCATCCGCCGCGAGACGATCGCCGCCGAGGACATCCTGCACGACCTCGGCGCGATCAGCATCATGAGCAGCGACAGCCAGGCGATGGGCCGTGCGGGCGAGGTGATCACGCGCACCTGGCAGACGGCGCACAAGATGAAGGTGCAGCGCGGCGCTTTGCCCGAGGACAGCGCGAGGAACGACAACTTCCGCGTCAGGCGCTATGTCGCGAAGTACACGATCAACCCGGCGATCACGCACGGCATGAGCCACGAGATCGGCAGCGTCGAGGTCGGCAAGTGGGCCGACCTGGTGCTGTGGCACCCGGCGTTCTTCGGCGTCAAGCCGGCGCTGATCCTCAAGGGCGGGTTCATCGCCGCGGCGGCGATGGGCGACCCGAACGCGTCGATCCCGACGCCGCAGCCGGTGCACTACCGGCCGATGTTCGGCGCCTTCGGCGGCGCGATGCAGCGCACGTCGATCACGTTCGTGTCGCAGGCGGCGCTGGCCGGCGGCGTCGCCGAGGCGTACGGGCTGCACAAGCACCTGGCGGCGGTCAAGGGCTGCCGCGCCGTGACGAAGACCGACATGGTGCACAACGGCTACCTGCCCCGGATGCACATCGACGCGCAGACCTACGAGGTGCGCGCCGACGGGCGACTGCTGAACTGCGAGCCGGCCCAGGTGCTGCCGATGGCGCAGCGCTACTTCCTGTTCTGAGCGCGGCAGCGTGCGGGCCCCGGCGCGACAATCGCCGCATGCTGACCGTCAACAAGCTGATTCCCCAGGGTCGCGGCCTCGCCAAGGCGCTGGTCGCGCGGGCGACGCACGTCGCGCTCGAGTGGGACACGCGCTGCAAGAGCCGCTTCGACGCCACCGACTCGGCCGGCCGCACGCTGGGCGTGTTCCTGCCGCGCGGGCAGGTGGTGCGCGGCGGCGACGTGCTGGTGGCCGAGGACGGGTCGCTGATCCGCGTCGACGCGGCACCGCAGCCGGTGCTCGTGGTGCGCTGCTGCGCCGAGCACGGCTCGCCGTTCGACCTGCTGCGCGCCGCCTACCACCTGGGCAACCGCCACGTGCAGCTCGAGCTGCAGCCTGACCACCTGAAGCTCGAGCCCGACCACGTGCTGGCCGAGATGCTGCGTTCGATGCACCTGATCGTGCGCGACGAGCAGGCCGCGTTCGAGCCGGAAGCGGGTGCGTACGCGGCGGGGGGTCACGCCCATGGCCACGGACACGGGCCGGCCCACGAGCACCCGCACGACCCTGGCGCCGCGCACGGCCACGATCACGCGCACGGTCCGGGGTGCAGCCACGACCATGGGCACGCCCACGGCCATCGGCATCGCCACGGGCACTGACGCCGCCCCGGCGCGCCACGCCGACGCCGTGCTGCTGCAGCTGATCTGGCTCGCGTCGCCGGCGCTGCCGGTCGGCGGCTTCAGCTACTCCGAAGGGCTGGAGGCCGCCGTCGACGCGGGTCTCGTGACCGACGAAGCGAGCGCCCGCGACCGGCTGCTCGACCAGCTCGCGCTCGTGCAGGCACGCAGCGAGCTGGCCGCCGCTGCGTCGGCGTTCGTCGCGTGGCGCTGCGGCGACGTGGCGCGCGCACAGGCGCTCAACGCGTGGGTCGCGGTGACGCGCGAGACGGCCGAGCTGCGGCTGCAGAGCGAGCAGTTGGGTCGCTCGCTCGCGCAGTGGCTGCGCCAGCGCCATCCCGACGACGCGCGCGTCGCGGCGCTCGACGCGCTCGCGCCGGCGCCGACCTGGCCCGTCGCCTTCGCGCTCGCCGCGGCGGCCACCGGGGCCAGCCCGCGCGACGCGCTGCTGGCGATGGCCTTCGGCTGGGCCGAGAACCAGGTGCACGCCGCCGTGCGCGCGGTGCCGCTGGGCCAGAGCGCGGGCCAGCGCATCCTCGGCGCGCTGGCCGCGACGATCCCCGCCGCCGTCGACGACGCGCTGGCCCGCAGCGACGACACGCGCCAGTCGTTCGCGCCGATGCTGGCCGTCCTGTCGGCACGCCACGAAACCCAGTACTCCCGGCTGTTCCGTTCATGACCACGCTGCACTGCATCCCCGGCCGCACGAAGAGACTGCCCCCGCTGCGCGTGGGCGTCGGCGGGCCTGTCGGCTCGGGCAAGACGACGCTCGTCGAGATGCTGTGCAAGGCGATGCGCGAACGCTGGGACCTCGTCGTCGTCACCAACGACATCTACACCAAGGAAGACCAGCGCCTGCTCACCGTGGCCGGCGCGCTCGAGCCGGAACGCATCATCGGCGTCGAGACCGGCGGCTGCCCGCACACGGCGATCCGCGAGGACGCGTCGATCAACCTCGAAGCCGTCGACCGCATGCTGGCGAAGTTCCCCGACGCCGACATCGTGTTCATCGAGTCCGGCGGCGACAACCTGGCCGCCACCTTCAGCCCCGAGCTGAGCGACCTGACGATCTACGTCATCGACGTCGCCGCCGGCGAGAAGATCCCGCGCAAGGGCGGCCCCGGCATCACGAAGAGCGACCTGTTCGTCATCAACAAGACCGACCTCGCGCCGCACGTCGGCGCCGACCTCGCCGTGATGGAGTCCGACACGCAGCGCATGCGGCCGAACCGACCCTACGTGATGACCAACCTGCGCACCCGGCAGGGGCTGCAAGGGGTGATCGACTTCATCGAACGCAAGGGCCTGCTGAGCGCTGCGGCGCCGACGCGCTGACCCGCATCGCCGCCGGGCTGCGGCGGCTCATGCGGGTTCGCGATCGATCGTCGAAGACCCGGGCCACCGGTCGCGGCCGGTGGCCGTCGCGCGTGCCCGGGCCGGTGGGCGCCGTGCCGCCCCGTGCCCCCGGGCCGGGCCGCGCGCGACGCTCCCGCCGCACTTGCGCGCCAGGGTCGTCGCGCTCGGTGGCCGACGTGCCGGTGGTCGACGCTCGAACATCGCGACGGTGTTCGGCCGCGGGCCGTGCTCGGGCCGTCGAACGCAAGGTCGAATCAGGCCGGGACGGGGGCCGGCGCGACGCGCTGCGCGAGGTGCGCCAGCGCCTCGTCGACCTGGTCGACGAGGATCAGGCACAGGTCACCCGGGTGCAGCCGCTCGAGCGCGCGGTCGATGGCGGTGAATTCGCCGCGGATCTCGTCGACGATGCGCGCGCGCGGCGCGCCGGCCAGCCCCTCGCGCAGCAGCGCCATCACCTCGCCGTCGGCGCGTCCGCGCTGCGCCGCGTCCTGGTACAGCAGCACGTCGTCGAAGGCCTCGCCGAGGATGCGTGTCTGCTCGCGGATGTCGTCGTCGCGCCGGTCGCCGGCGGCGCTGATGACCACCGAGCGCCGGCGCGCCGGCATCGCCCGCACCGCGGCCACCAGCGCGCGCATCGCGTCGGGGTTGTGCCCGTAGTCGGCGATCACGGTCGCGCCGCGGTGGTCGAGCACGTTGAAGCGCCCCGGCGCGTTGTGCGCGTCGTTGACGAAGCTCGCCAGGCCGCTGCGCACCGCCTCGAACGGCAGCCCCGCGGCCCACGCCGCGCCGACCGCGGCCAGCGTGTTCTCGACCTGGAATCCGATCGTGCCGCCACGCGTCAGCGGCACCTCGCGCAACGACAGCCGCACGCGCGCCGACCCTTCGGCGGCGACGATGTCGCCGCCCTCGACGAACAGCACGCGCCGGCCCTGCGCGCGGTGCGCCGCCAGCGCGGGCAACCGCCCGTCGACGGCGAACAGGATCACGTCGCCGGGGCAGGTCACGGCCATCGCGAGCACGATCGGGTCGGCGGCGTTGAGCACCGCGCAGCCATCGGGCGCGACGTTCTGCACGATCACGCGCTTGATCACCGCGAGGTCCTCGACGGTGGTGATGTAGTTCAGCCCGAGGTGGTCGCCGGCGCCGACGTTGGTCACCACCGCGACCTGGCAGCGATCGAAACCCAGCCCCTCGCGCAGGATGCCGCCGCGCGCGGTCTCGAGCACCGCGGCCTCGGTGTCGGGGTGGGCAAGCACGTTGCGCGCGCTCTTCGGGCCGCTGCAGTCGCCGCGGTCGATCGCGCGGCCGTCGACCCAGGCGCCGTCGGTGTTCGTCATGCCCACGCGCAGCCCGGCGGCGCCGAACAAGTGTGCGACGAGCCGCGTCACCGTGGTCTTGCCGTTGGTGCCGGTGACCGCGACCACCGGCACGCGGCCGTCGTCGCCCGGCTCGAAGAGACGGTCGATGATCGCCTCGCCGACCGCCCGCGGCTTGCCGTAGCTCGGCAGCAGGTGCATGCGCAGCCCCGGCGCGGCGTTGACCTCGACGATGCCGCCGCGCTGCGCCTCGAGCGGGCGGTCGACGCTGTCGCACACCACGTCGACGCCGCACACCTCGAGCCCGATCATGCGCGCCGCCGCCACCGCGCGTGCCGCCACCTCGGGGTGCACGTCGTCGGTCACGTCGGTGGCGGTGCCGCCGGTGCTCAGGTTGGCGTTGTTGCGCAGCACCACGCGCCGGCCCTTGTCGGGCACGTCGTCGGCCTCGAGCCCCTGCACGCGCAGGCGCGCGTGGGCGATGTCGTCGAGCCGCACCCGCGTCAGCGCGGTGGCGTGACCGTCGCCGCGGCGCGGGTCGGCGTTGACCTCGTCGACCAGTTCGCGCACCGTGCGCACGCCGTCGCCGATGACGTGCGGCGGGTCGCGCCGCGCGGCGGCGACCAGCTTGTTGCCGACCACCAGCAGTCGGAAGTCGTGGCCCGGCAGGAACTGCTCGACCATCACCTGCCCGATCTCGGCGGCGACGCGGTAGGCGACGTCGAAGTGCTCGCGCCCGGCGATGTTCACCGTCACGCCCTTGCCCTGGTTGCCGTCGCGCGGCTTGACGACCACCGGCAGCCCGAGCTCGAGGGCCACCGCCCAGCCCTCGTCGACACTGCGCACCGGGCGCCCCAGCGGCACGGGCACGCCGGCGGCAGCGAGCAGGCATTTGGTCAGGTCCTTGTCCTGCGCGATCGATTCGGACACCGCGCTGGTCGAGTCGAGCTCGGCGGCCCAGATACGGCGCTGCCGCGCGCCCCAGCCGAACTGCACCAGGCTGCCGCCGGTCAGGCGCCGCCACGGAATGCCGCGCGCCGCGGCCGCCGCGACGATCGCGCCGGTGCTGGGCCCCAGCCGCACGTCCTCGTCGAGTGTGCGCAGCTCGGCCAGCGCGGCGTCGGTGTCGAAGTCGCCGCCGTCGACCGCGGCGCGCACCAGCGCGCACGCCAGGTCGAAGGCGCGGCGACCGACCTGCTCCTCGGTGTACTCGACGACGACCTGGTACACACCCGGCTCGGGGGTGGCCGTGGTTCGGCCGAAGCTCACCGGGCAGCCGGCCTGCGCTTGCAGCGCCAGCGCGCTGCGCTCGACCAGCCGCGCCAGTGGCACCTCGTCGGCGTCGCCGACGCCGCGCAGCATGCCCACCGCGGGAAACAGCTCGCGCAGTCGCAGCTCGACCGGCGACCCGGCGGCGATGCCGCACTCGACTTCGGCGCAGCGCACCACGGCCTCGATCGCCGTCTGGCGGCTCCACAGGTTCGGGCCGCGCAGCGCGCGGATGCGGGACACGTCCATCAGGCGTTCGTCGCGGCGGCTGCCGCTGCGGGTTCGAAGGTGTCGAGGCCGGCGGCGATCAGCGCAGGCGCCAGGCCCAGCGCCCACGCGGCGGCCACCGCCGGCAGCAGCGCATGCGGCGGGAGCGCCGCGCCGGCGGCGTGCATCGGGACCACGGTTTCGGCGGCGCCGTCGCACAGCCACGCGCGGCCATCGCGCCACAGCACCGCGCGGGCGCCGGCAGCGCGGTGTGCCGCCAGCGGCGCCGCAGAGGTCGCGTACAGCGTCACCACGCCGTCGCACAGCCCGGCCAGTGCGGCGATGCGTTCGTCGTCGGCGTTGAGCACGCCGGTGCCGTGGTCGAGCACGACGTCGATCTGCGTGCGCAGCACGCGCGGCAGCTGTTCCGCGTCGGCGATGTCGTGGCGCGCCAGCACCTCGGCCCCGCCGAGGTCGGTGACGACGCCGACGTGGCAACGGTCGTAGACCAGCCCGTGGTCGAGGATCGCCGCGGCCGGGTTCTCGAACACCGCGGCGTCGAGGTCGCGGTTGATCAGCAGCCGCTGGCCCAGCGTCCAGTGCGTCGCGTCGCCGGCGTCGACACGCCTCGCGCCCAGGTACAGGCCCGTGCGGCAGGCCAACCCGACCTGGTGGCCCGCCAGCTGCAGCAGCCAGGCGACCAGCTGCGCGGCCAGCGTGGCGTCGCTGCCGGCGATGCCGACGATCGGGATGCGCCCGTCGTCGTCGGGCGCGAACAGGTGGTCGACGATCGCGCGACCGACCGCCCGCGGCGCGCCGACCGCGGGCTTGAGGTGCGGCAGCAGCCCCGGCCCGGCATTGACCTCGACCACCGCCGCGGCCTGCTGCGCCGGCGGCCGCGCGATGTCCTCGGCGACCAGGTCGATGCCGGCGATGTCCAGCCCGACGGTGCGCGCGGCCAGCGCGGCGACGTGCGCGAAGTCGGGGTGCACGTCGTCGGTGCAGTCGATCGCCACGTTGCCGTTGCGCTGGATGAGCACGCGCCGGCCCGCGGCGGGCACGTCGTCGGGGCCCAGCCCCTGGCGCGCCAGGTCCGAGCGGATGCCCTCGTCCTCGTCGAGCTTGAGGATGCCCAGCGGGTGGTCCTCGGTCTCGCCGCGGCGCGGGTCGGCGTTCAGCTGGGCGTCGACGAGCCGGCGCACGGTGCTGCGCCCGTCGCCGACGACCCACGCGGTCTCGCCGCGCGCCGCGGCGACGACCTCGCTGGCGACCACCAGCAGGCGGTGTTCGTTGCCGGGCACGAAGCGCTCGACCATCACCTCGCTGCCGTGCTTGTCGGCCACCGCCCAGGCCTCGCGCACGTCGTCGCGCGTGTACAGCTCGAGCGTGACGCCGCGCCCGTGGTTGCCGTCGGCCGGCTTGACCGCCACCGGCAGGCCGATGTCCTCGGCGATCTCCCACGCCTCGTCGGGGGTGGCGGCGACGCGGCCCTCGGGCACCGGCACGCCGACCGCGCCGAGCAGGCGCTTCGTCAGGTCCTTGTCACCGGCGATGCCCTCGGCAATGGCACCGGTGCGGTCGGTCTCGGCGGTCCAGATGCGGTGCTGGCGCGCGCCGTGGCCGAGCTGCACGAGGTTGCCGTCGTTCAGGCGGATGTGCGGAATGCGCCGCTCGGTGGCCGCGGCGACGATGTGCGCGGTGCTCGGCCCCAGGTACGCGGCGTCGATCGCGTCGCGCACGCGCGCCACCGCGGCGGCGACGTAAAAGGTGCGGTCGTTGATCGCGGCCATCAGCAGCGCGTGGCCCTCGCGCAGCGCGCAGCGCCCGACCGTCTCGTCGCGCGCGCGGAACACCATGCGGTAGACGCCGCGTTGCGAGGTGCCGCGCGTCTGCCCGAACCCGGTGGGCATGCCGGCGAGGTTGAGCAGTTCGATGACCACGTGCTCGAGCACGTGGCCCATCCAGGTGCCCTCCTGCAGCCGCTGCAGGAAGCCGCCGCGCTCGCCGACGCCGCAGTGGTGCTCGGCGAGCGCCGGCAGCCAGGCGGTCAGGCGCTCGACGAAGCCGGGCAGGCGGTTCGAGGGATGGTCCTCGAGTGCGCCGAGGTCGAGCCAGGTCTCGAGCGCCGAGCGGTAGGTCCACAGGTTCGGGCCGCGCAGGTAGGTCACGCGCAGCAGCCGGATGTCGTCGAACGCGGTCATGGTGGTGGGCGGCGCCGCCGAGGCGGCCGGCGCGGCGCGGCGATTGTCCAACGGCGCGCCCAAGGCGGCGCCCCAGGGGCCGATCGGTGAGAATTCCGACCCCTTCGCCGCCGCCTGCCATGCCTTCATCGCCTGTCGTCTCCGCTGCCGACGCGCCTGCGCTGCGCACCGTGCTCCAGCCTGACGAGAACGTGCTGGCGACATTGGCGGTTGACCTGGACGACGCCGGGCGCTTCGCGCCGTCGTGGCTGGTGCTCACCGACCGACGTCTGCTCGCCGGCGACGCCGGCGCATGGCGCACGTGGCCGCTGGCCGAGCCGCTCGGCCTGCAGCACGGCGACCACGCCGGCGTCGGCCAGCTGTCGCTGCACAACGGCGAACGGCGACTGGCCGCGTGGCGCTACACGCTGGGCCACGACAAGGACGCACTGCGCCTGCTGACGCTGTTCGAGCGCCACCGCGCCGGCGCCGCGGTCGACGGCGCCGACGACGAACCGGTCGACGATGCCGGCGACTACGGCGTGGAGTCGGCCGCCCCGCCGTCGACCTGGGTGCTGCTGCGGCTGTGGCGGTTCGCCCGCCCGTATCGCTGGCAGCTGCTGCTGGGGTTCGTGCTGACGCTGGCGTCGACCGCGGCGTCGCTGGTGCCGCCGTACCTGACGATCCCGCTGATGGACGACGTGCTGATCCCGTTCCAGAACGGCGAGCGCATCGACCCGTCGCTGGTGGCCGCGCTGCTCGGCGGGCTGCTCGCCGCGGCGCTGGCGGCCTGGCTGCTTGGCTGGCTGCGCACCTGGCTGCTGGCGCTGGTCAGCGAGCGCATCGGCGCCGACCTGCGCACCGCCACCTTCGAGCACCTGCTGCAGCTCAGCCTGGACTACTTCGGCGGCAAGCGCACCGGCGACCTGATGTCGCGCATCGGCAGCGAGAGCGACCGCATCTGCGTGTTCCTGTCGCTGCACGCGCTGGACTTCGCCACCGACGTGCTGATGATCGCGATGACCGCGACGATCCTGTTCAGCATCAACCCGGCGCTGGCGCTGGTCACGCTGCTGCCGCTGCCGTTCATCGGCTGGATGATCCACCTGGTGCGCGACCGGCTGCGCACCGGCTTCGAGAAGATCGACCGCGTCTGGGGTGAGGTCACGAGCGTGCTCGCCGACACCATCCCCGGCATCCGCGTGGTCAAGGCGTTCGCGCAGGAGCGGCGCGAGGCCGAGCGCTTCCGCGACGCCAACCGGCGCAACCTCGAGGTCAACGACCGGCTGAACAAGACCTGGAGCCTGTTCTCGCCGACGGTGTCGCTGCTCACCGAGGTCGGGCTGCTGGTGGTGTGGGCGTTCGGCATCTGGCTGGTGTCGCGCAGCGAGATCACGGTGGGCGTGCTCACCGCGTTCATCGCCTACATCGGGCGCTTCTACGGCCGGCTCGACTCGATGAGCCGCATCGTCTCGGTGACGCAGAAGGCCGCCGCCGGCGCCAAGCGCATCTTCGACATCCTCGACCACGTCAGCAACGTGCCCGAGCCGGCGCAGCCGGTGCCGCTGCCGCGCGTCGAAGGGCGCATCGCGCTGCAGGCGGTGGGCTTCCGCTACGGCAGCCGCGCGGTGATCCGCGGGCTCGACCTGGAGATCCGCCCCGGCGAGATGATCGGCCTGGTCGGCCACAGCGGCTCGGGCAAGAGCACGCTGGTCAACCTGATCTGCCG